>DMPO01000010.1 GCA_003455995.1 Candidatus Azambacteria bacterium
CAGATGGTACCGGCTGGTTTCATTTCTGATGTGCATATCGAATGGCGTCGTAGTGGACCCGCTTTCAATATATCCGTGAACGTTGAAATTCTCGTTTTTTTCGTAATCGAATAAAAATTGTTTGATCGCCTGTGGATAGCCGTGGAAATTGAAAATGACCGGTTTGTCGGCGGTGAAATATTCCGAAAAATTCGATTTTTTGTTGAGAGCCGAAAGTTCCATCACGCTGACAAATCTGACTTTTATTTCCGGCGCTTCGCGCTTAACGATATCAATCGCCGCCAATGATTCATTGGTCAAATAATCCCCCGCCGCTGCAAAAATGATATGCGGGTTTTCTTCGCTAGCAAAATCCCAAATCATCAACCCATCTTTTAATTCCCGTTGCGCCAGTTCCGGTGTCAGCCACCGCGGCTCCAAGGTTTTACCCGCAACTATTATGTTAATCCTATTTTTCGATTCCAGACATTCTTTCAAAACGACCAGAGAGCTATTGCCGTCTGGCGGGAAAAAAACGCGCACAACATCCCCCGGCTTTTGGAGCATATCGGTGATAAACCCCGGGTTTTGATGCGAAAAGCCGTTGTGTTCCTGGCGCCAGCCGGATGAAGTGAGAATGTAATTAAACGATGGAATGTCGCCGCGCCATGATATTTCGCGCGCCACCTTGATAAATTTAGCGTATTGATCGGTCATGCTGGCAATTATCTGAATAAACGCTTCATAGGAAGCAAAAATGGCGTGGCGGCCGGTTAAAACATATCCCTGCGCCATTCCCTGAAGAGAGTGTTCGCTCAACATCTCCATCACTCGACCGTTGGGCGCCAAATCTTTGTCCCACTCTTTCTGGGGCATCGCGAAAGCGCGGGCAGTCGTTTGGAAAACTTCGTCCAGTTTGTTGGAATAGGTCTCGTCCGGCGAGAACAACCGAAAATTTTTATTTTCTTTGTTTAGTTTGAAGACCTCATTGAGATACGCCCCAATGCGGCGCATACTGCTGGAACCGATGGCGCCGGGAATGGTGGCGTCTTCCGAAAATTGTTGCACCAAAGGAAGATTCAAGGATTTTACAATATCGCCGCCGAAAGCGCGCCGATTGTCCCCCATTTTTAATTCCGCGCCGGGAATGATTTCTTTTATTTCTTGCGCGAATCCGCTTTCGGCGGAAAAAAGTTCTCCAAATTTATAGGATCTCAACCATTTTTCAAGCGCCTTTAATTCCGTCTTATCCGTCTTGGCATTCGGCGTCGGCACTTGATGGGACGGGTAATTGCCTTCCATTTTTGTATCCCCTAATTTTTTTATGCCCGTCCATCCTTTAGGCGTTTTCAAAATTATCATTGGAAATTTTCCGTCGCCATTAAACAGTTTTCCGCTTCTGGCGCGTTCCTGGATCGATTTTATCGATTGATAACTTTTTTCCAAAGCGCCAATCATTTTTTGATAAACATTCGCACCTTCAACTATAATCGGTTCATAGCCATAACCAATAAACAACGCTTTTAATTCTTTGTTGGTCATTCTACCGAAAATTGTTGGACCGGAAATTTTATAGCCGTTCAAGTGCAGAATCGGCAAAACCGCGCCGTTGATTGCCGGATCGATAAATTTACTCAAATGCCAAGCGGCGGCGGTCGGCCCCGTTTCGGCTTCGCCGTCGCCGATTACACAGGCGGCAATCAAATCGGGATTGTCCAAAATGGCGCCGTAGGCGGTGGCAAGCGCGTAGCCAAGTTCGCCGCCTTCCAAAATCACTCCCGGCGCGCTCGGACTGCTATGGCTGGGGAATCCGTAGGGCCAGCAGAAATTTTTGGCAACATAACCGATACCTTTTTCGTCGCGCGCCGCTTCCGGATAATATTTTCCGAGCGTTTCTTCCAAAAACAAATTCGCCTGAAGCGCCGCGAATCCGTGCCCGGGGCCCATCACAAATAAAATATCGGAGCGGTGTTTTTTAATCAGATTATTCAGATTGGCGTAAATAAAATTGATGCCCGGACAAGTGCCCCAATGCCCCAGAAGCCGAGGTTTGATGTCGCCGAAAGAAAGTTTTCGTTTCAGCAAAAAATTATTCCAGAGATAAATTTGAATGGCGGTTAAATAATTCGCCGCCCGAACATATTTCTTGATTGATTCAATCGCTTCACCCATTGTGTTTTGCATTATCAAATATGGTAATATCGCCCTTTTCATATCTGCCCATCTCAAATCCGTCGTAAATAAAATGATCGCCATTTTGATAAAAATAAAGCGCGGTTTTCCTGTCCAAGACCAAAATAAAGCCGCGGAGTCCCGACGCCGAAGGCAACACATCAATCCGCCGGACTTTGGAAAAAAGTTCCTGCGCTTCGTCAAACAGCGGGTCTGCGATGCCCATTTTTTTGGCCATGCTCATCATCGCCATTCCCGGCCACAACTTGAACATCAACTTCGTGAACCAACTTATCTTTATTTCGTTCATGGATGAGATTATAACTCTTTTTGTCTTTTGGCGCGAGTACGCGCCAATTCCGTCAAAAATTGCTTTCTCAAACGAATACTTTTCGGAGTCACTTCCAAATATTCATCGTCGTTGATTATTTCCAACCCCCTTTCCAAAGTAAGCTCAAGCGGAGGAGTTAAAGTAAGCGCTTCGTCGGACGCTTTGGAACGCATATTGGTCAATTGCTTGCCTTTCGTCGGATTGACGGACATATCGTTGCCCTTGGTGGCGTTGCCGATCACCATGCCGATATAGACCTCCGCGCCGGCGCCGATATAAAGCATTCCTCTGTCTTGTAGATTATATAATGAAAACCCCAACGCTTTACCATCGGCCATGGAAACCATCGACGCCAGCGTTTGTTTATTAATTTCTCCCGCGGACGGCTTGAAACCGATAACCCGGCTATACATTATTCCTTCGCCTTTGGTGTCGATGACAAACTCCCCGCGATAGCCCAATAATCCTCGAGTCGGCGCTTCAAAAATAATTCGGGAATTGCTCTGTTCCTGGCTCATATCCATAATCGAGCCCTTTCTTTTCGCCATTTTTTCTATAACCGTCCCCATCATAGTTGCCGGGACAATAATAGTCACTTCTTCAAACGGCTCCAATTTTTTGCCACCAACTTCCTTAAAAATAACTTGCGGTTTGGAAACCTGAAGTTCATATCCTTCGCGCCGCATATTTTCCAGCAGAATGGCGATATGCAATTCGCCGCGACCATACACTCTGAAATAATCGGCAAGAAAATCAATTTTCAATCCGACATTGACTTCCAATTCTTTTTCCAGCCGCTCCCTGATTTGGCGGCTGGTTACCAATTTGCCTTCTCGTCCCGCAAACGGAGAATTGTTGACCAAGAAATTAAGCGAAATGGTCGGCTCGTCTATATTAATTGCCGGCAATGCTTCTTGCGAAGCGTCGGCGCAAATTGTTTCGCCGATAAAAATGTCCGGCAATCCGGCAATCATTACGATGTCTCCCGCGACCGCTTCCGGAACTTCTTTTCTTTTTAGCCCTTCAAAAGTGAAAATTTTGGTCATTTTTCCCTGGCGCGCCTCCCCAGATTGTGCATTTTTTATAAAAACATTGCCGCCGGATTTAATGATGCCTTCGTAAATTCTGCCGATGGCAAGACGGCCCATAAAATTGTCATAAGCAAGATTGAACGGCTGAACTCGGAACGGTTTTTGATTTAATTCCTCCGAAGACGCTTCGGGGACTTCTTTCAAAATAACATCCAAAAGCGGAGTGAGATCTTTGGAATCATCGGTCAAATTGATTTTGGCGATACCCTCTTTAGCTATCGCGTAAACCACGGAAAAATCCAATTGTTTTTCGGTCGCGCCCAAATCTATAAAAAGATCCAGGACCTTTTCGTGAACCCATTCCGGCCGCGCTGCCGGCTTGTCTATTTTATTGATAACCACAATCGGTTTTAAGCCCAATTCCAATGATTTTTTCAAAACAAATTTTGTCTGAGGCATCGGCCCTTCCTGCGCGTCCACCACCAAAAGCACCGAATCGATGGAACGCAAAACCCGCTCCACTTCCGAGCCAAAATCCGCGTGCCCGGGCGTGTCCACGATATTTATCTTGGTATCTTTATATAGTATGGAGGCGTTTTTTGAGTAAATGGTAATCCCCCGCTCCTGTTCCAAAGCGTTTGAATCCATACTGACGCCTTCTTCAATCATCCCCGTCTGGCGGAGCAAAGCGTCGGTTAATTTTGTCTTCCCATGATCGACATGGGCGATAATCGCGATATTCCTGATTTTCATAAAAATAAAAACTGGGCATCCAGCGCCGATACTTTACAACAAAAAACTTAAAAAGTCAAAAAAATTACTTAATCCCCAGTAACTGGACTTCAAAGATGAGATTGGAATTTGGCGGAATGGCTTCGCCCGCTCCGCGCGAACCGTAGGCCAATGCCGACGGAATCCCCAACCTTCTCACTTCCCCGACTTTCATTCCCTCAACTCCAATATCCCAGCCAGGAATCACCTGACCGGCTCCCAAAGAAAATTCAAACGGAGTGCCCCGGTCAACGCTGGAATCAAACTTGGTTCCATTTTCCAGCGTGCCTACATAATGCGCGGAGACCGTATCGCCCTTTTTGGCGATCGCGCCCGCGCCCTCTTTTAATATTTCTACCTGAACGCCTTGTTTTTCCATTTTTGTCGTTTGCGGCGCCGCCAGCATTGTAGTTGTCGCGGGCGCAAGCTCCGGCTGTTTGGCGTTTTTATTCCAAATAAAATAGATCGCAACTATAACGGCGAAAATTGTGACTAAAATTATAATAATGTTTCTTGTATTCATATTTTTATACGCCTATGATAACAAAAACCGCCGGACAAGCCAAGCGGTAAAATTTTTTCAGGCGCCTTCGTAGCGCCAATGCCACGGCTCAAATTTAATGCCATGGCTGTTATTTTCGGGATAAGACAACGCAAACCCGAATTTATTGGCGTTTTTTGACAGCCATTTAAATTCTATTGTTTTTTCAAACCCATCCGGTTTTTCATCTGAAGCGATTCCGTCTTTCGTTACGAAATCGACGGCGCCCACTTGATGTTCGCTATAACCGGGAAAAGCTACGCTTTCAACGGTTTTTGCGAAATCAAATTCATATGACTTAAAGTAATACAAAAATGTCAGTAGCTGGCATGCCGGCGATCTATGGCCGGAATAAACTAACAGTTTTTTTCCGGTTTCTCTGCCAAGCGCCATATTTGCCTTACCATACGCTATCCAGACCGGCAGTGGCAGATACTGGTTCTCTATCCGTTTTTTACGACTATCAAGAATAATTATTTGTCCCTTGATGGTCATTAAATTTTTCGGCATTGAATCAATGCCGAAAAATTCTCCGACAAAGCCAAAATCTTTGGGATTTAATTTTAAAAAATTTTCAACAAAATCCATCTCCCTTTTGCTCAAACGTCTGTAAAGCACTTCAAAAGAAAGCGCGCCCAAGGCCTTTATTCTTGTCCCGCCCATTTTTTCAAGAATGGAATAAACCATGCCGTGATCCAATACGATTTTCATATCTTGTCCTCCCTCTCGTGTGATTTTATGTCAACGATCTTTTTACTCTACGATACTATATACGCCAAAAATAAAAACTTGTCAAATAAAAATTGCATTTTTTGCGGGTTTGTGATAACTTACCAAAAGTTCTTTAATGGGCTGTTTTTATTAACAATCCAACAAAAAAGAAAGGGGTTAAATTATGGGAAACGGCGTAAACGGAAAATTCTGTAGCGTTTGTTTTATCCAACTGGGGACACATCAAAAAGATGCGACTTCCTTGCCCGGTAGCGGGTTCGCGCATGAATCATGCCTGCTGGAAAAAATGAACACCATGTTCATTACTCCAGCAAAAAAAGTAGTTTCAATAAGCCCAATTATAGGGTCTCCTCGAGAAACTATGTTGTCTATTCTGGGGGAATTAAAAAGCCATCGCAGAACTTCGGGAGTCCCGCAATTACTGAAAAGAGCAAAAACCTTTTCCAGTAAATTCGGGCTAGGAATAAGGACGGATAGCCTTTAATTTATGGAAACGCCTGTGGAAACGCCCAAAAAAGAACGGAAAAGCCGGATACTAGCTATGCCGGCTTTTTTATTTTATGTAAAAATAAAAAGCGGTTTCGATATAATCTCCACCGCTTTTAAGCGATAGGTTTCGGAAACCTATCGCTTCTATCGCTTATGTCTTTGAAGCGTCCGGCTTGGACGCTTCAAAGACATTCACCAACCCGGCCATCACTTTCGACACATCGCCGGCAGGAATAATAACCTTGGTTCCCGTTGCGAATGACTTCGCAACTTCCAGCCCAATCTGGTATTGGGCGTATGCCTTGCCATCTTCGACAGTGGTTTTCCCGTCAACCGCTTTCCCGACAAAAGCGGCAATGTCAGCGTTCTTGGCCAGCGCCTTATTGCGCGCCTCCGTCAGTTCGGCTTGGGATTTGTTAACCAAAGTTTCAGAGGCCCTTTTTTGAACTTCCAATTTGGTATCCGCTTCGATAACTTCCGCCTCTCTCTCTAGCTCCTTCTTTTTAACGGCCTCAAGGGCGTCTAAAACATCCTGCGCGTCTTTTTTAAATTTTATATCCACGATCCGCAGAATCAGAAGTTCCGCGCCCAATCCGCCAAAGGTGGGCGCTTTTATTATCTCCCCTTTTATTTTTTCTCCAACCGGCACGCTATTGCCGTTTTCATCTTCAATCTTACGGCTTAGCGCTTCTCTAATTTTCATTGTCGCCAAAACTTCCCTAGTGCCGCCGACAACAAGATTGTGCAGCATTTCCATAAGAAATGGCGACTCGCCGTTTTCGTTAACGCCGAGGTTAAGCTCCAATATCTTTCCTGGACTGATAACTTTGTAACTGAAAAAAATCTCAGGAAAAATATTTACACCTTCGGCGGTGGAAAACGATTCCGCTCTGTTCCAATACGCGTCTTCGCTTTCGCCCGCCATCTTTCCGTTTATTTTTTGCTGTTGTTGCCGTAGAGAAATTTTGACTATTTTTTCCACAATCGGGCAGATGAGTGTCCACCCTTCTTTTTTCATCAGATATTCGCCATTGGATAGAACCACTCGGCTGCCAAACCGCAATACCAATCCGGCAAAAGCCGGCTGAACGATGCGGAACGACAGAATCAGCCAGAAAAACCCCAGCGCCAGCGCGATTGCTGGCGGCCACCATTCATCAGAGAGCATGAAAATAACGGCGCCGACAATTAAAAACATCACGAAAACCAACGGAATCGCCAATCCAAATAAATCGCCCTCCTCTTCCTGAATCTCATTTTCTTCATCAGCCATCTTTTCTACCTTCCCCTTTCAATTTTTATTGTTATTTCCAATTCGGCATTGTAAAAAAACTATCACCCTTCGGGTGACCACCCGTAGGGGTGGAAACACACCCATTTTTACCTATGTCGCCTATCATGTGCCAAATCAAAGTTACCGTCAAATGCCAGTTTCCACAATAGCACCCTTTCTATTCCGTGGTTGCCCCGTCAAATTCCGGACTGTCGGATTCCGCCTCCGCTTTGGTGGCGCGGACAACGCCGTCTTTGTGGTGCGCCGGTGAATAAATGGTGTAAAGTTTTAATTCTTCGCTGTCTGAAGTGTTGATAATATTGTGCCGGGCGCCGGCGGGAACAATAATCGCCGAGCCGTCTTTCAATTCGTATTCGTTGCCGTCAATAACGCATTTCCCCTGTCCTTTTTCAAAACGGAAAAACTGGTCGTTGTCCGGATGAACTTCCATTCCGATTTCTTCATTCGGTTTCAAACACATTAAAACCAACTGGCTACGCTTGCCGGTGTATAGCACTTTGCGAAAATTTTCGTTTTCCAAGGTTTCTTTTTCGATATCCGCGTTAAATCCTTTCATATGGTAAAAAATGCTAAATTATAATTTTTCAATTTCTTTAAGATCTTTGTCCGGAAGATAAAGAATGATCAAACCGAGAATAATTCCGCCGATTGCCATCGGCATATGGCCGCCGCCAAAAAATACGATATCCAGCGCGTCCAAAACATACCAAATCCCCCGCCAGATTAAAACCAAAGCGATAACAATGGAAATATTTTTGGCGAAATAAGCAATAATAGATCTTTGATTTTTCATAACATTACTTCAACATAAACAAAAATATATTCAGTAGAGAGGCCATTGGCGCTCCGGGGGTAAACGAGCTGGGAGCCGGGACTGGAGCAGTTTCTGGCGCTGGCGCCGGAGTTTCGGATGGAGGTAGTGGAGGCGGAGAGATATTATCTATTGGTGGCCGCATATCTGTCGGTTGTTGAAAATTTTGCGGCTGTTGGTCAATTGGTGGTTGCATCATTCCTTCTTGATTCTCTTGGGGCAGCATCATTCTCGCCCTTATTTCTCCTTCTCGACGCATCATTTCCTCCTTTATTTCACCCTCATTAGGTAACATCATCCTTTCTTGATTTTTTTGAAACGGCATCATTTCTTCGCCAGTTTCGCCTTCCTTAGGCATCATTTTTTCTCGATTCCCTTGAGGCGGCAAGAAATTTTTACATTGATCCGGATTGGATTCGCAATAAGATTTACATTCTTCCGGCCCCTTGCATCCTCCGGGACCGGCTTGCTGGGGCATCATTTGACTGCCCGGATTTTCCGCGCCGGGGCCCGGTTGAAATTCCCTATTCATATCTTCTCGATTTCCCTGATCTCCTCGATCACCGCGCCTGCCCTCTTCCATTCTCTTTAAGTCCTCTTCCGACATCATTCCGTTTTCTTTGGCAAAATTTAAGCATGTTTCCTGATTATCGGGATTCTTGCAAAAGGCCTCGCATTCTTCTCTTCCTTTACAGTCGCCGGGGCCTTTGCCCTTTGTTTTTTTCGCCATTTCAGCGTCTTTTTCATCCATAAAACCGGCCGCTACGGAAAAATTGACGCATTCTTCCACATGCGAATCCTCGGAACAATAGGCGTCGCACGCTTCTTTGCCCTTGCATGGAGGCGGCTTAACGCCTTTTTTAATAGCGGTCATCATTTTTTCCGAATTTTCCGCTTCTTCCGGAGTCATAAAACCGGCCTCCTTGGCAAAGGTCATACAGACCTCGATATTGTCCGGACTGGAACAATAGACGTCGCACGCTTCTTTGCCCTTGCAAGGAGGCGGTTTCGCGCCTTTCCTAACAGCCGTTAACATTTTTTGAGCGTCTTCCAGTTCCTTGCCTTGGATAAATCCGGCTTCCGCGCCGAAAGCGATACACTCCTCCATGTGATTGGAGTCCTCACAATATGCGTCGCACGCTTTTTTACCATTGCAAGCGGGCGGCTTTGCCCCTCTTTTGATCGCGGCCTGAACCATTTTTGCTTCCTTCAATTCTTCCGGAGGCATCAAATTATTTTTTTCGCCGAAAGCGATGCATTCATCGATATGGGTTATGTCGTTGCAAAAATTTTCGCATTCATCTCTGCCTGAACAACCCCCGGGGCCTTTGCTTCCCGCCGCTATAAACTTTTTTGCCGCTTCAATTTCCTCTTTGGGCATTAAACCATTTTTTTCGGCAAAACTTACGCAGGCCTCTATATTTTCCGGCTTATCGCAATATGATTTGCAGGCGGATTGATTCTGGCAATCCCCCAATTCCTTAACCGGAAATTGAACATCCTGCGCCCACGCCACCGAGACAATCGCCGCCAAACCGATAACAATAAAACCGATAAAATATTTTATTTTCATACTATTTAAATGGGTTGGTGATAATATTTTTAAAAGGATTGGCTTTGTCGGCCGGGTTGACATCGGGTTTGTTTTCCAAGGGATTCGTTCCTATTGAAGGCAGGGCGCCTTTAGTCGCGCTTTCGATTATTTTGTCCGCCGCTTTGTCGGCGTCGTTAAATTTAGAGAAGGTTGAATTTCGCCAGAAATAATACCCGACGGCCAAGCCGATTATTAAAACAGCCGCGATTATCATTATGATTTCTTTTTTGGGCGTTTCCACAGGCGTTTCCATATTTTTTATTTACTCCTATTCTATTCTACCACTCTCCAATGTGAAAACAAGCAAAGTTTTGCACAGAGAATAAAAAACTGCGTACAATCTGGCCCCCGAATTAAAACTCTCGCCCCGCTTTGAGCATTGGGTTGATGTATTCAGTTCGTGTTTCTGATTCGTTCATAGATACTATGATTTAATCCTCATTGGTCTTTTATTAACCTCTTCTAGAATTCTAAGCGTTGCTTGCACCGAAAGATTGTCGCTTGACAAAAGTAGCAACTTATCACCCAATTGATTCAGTAAGGGACTTAAAAATTCATCTGCCCATGATGGCGACAAGGTTAATACGCCGGAAAAATCTATTTCTAATTCTTCGTCCCTAGGTAGCTCGCGCAAAGTTGGCTGAAATGCTTTGAATGCTTCGCTGCCCAATTCTCGCGATATTAATGTTTTACCAAACTTTTCTAATTGTAATTTCATATATTTTATTTATTAAAATTCTATTTTTGCCAAACAACCTCGCACCAAACGCTCTCCACGCGTAACGCGAAATACTTTGTTTGATCCTTTCATACGCACTTCGGCATCGCCACTGGTATAGAAGAGATTAAACGGATGATCAATAACAACCTCACGAACAAGCTTCAAACCATTTCCTCGTTTCTCTGGTGCTCGACCAGAAATAAATTCAGTGAAGGCGACCTCGACAGCCGCCACATGACTCGGAAGCTCTGGACGAACTCGACGCAATGTTTCTAAAATTCCCACTCCTCGATCAGCAAGAACAACGACACGCTTTTCAAGATCATAACCAAAAAAGATTCCTGCCGTATCAGGCCACTTACCTATATTATGAGCAAATGAATTATCACCAATCTCTCCGGTAATCAATGTGATCAGAGAATATAATTTTTTGAACTCTGGCCGTTGCATCAGCGCATATTCCAATTTTGTCAGTCTGGCATTGAAGATTGAGCTTGTCGCGCAGTAAAAAGTACCAGGAAACTCAACCCCGTCTTCTATCCATTCGGTGGCAAACTTCATGAGGTTACTGGCAAAGATTTCCAGATCTTTTTCACGATAATAGCGATGGGTCCCACCATCCTTTTTAATCGCCACTAACTTACCACTTTCATCCCAGCGACGAAGCGTGTTTAAAGAAACCCCTAGATATTCAGCCGCTTGGCCAATTGTAAACAATTTCTCCTCCATATTGAATATACTATCATACTATCTAAATCTACACAAGTATCCTCATAATCTACCCAAAAATATAACAATCTACACATAAACCACCTATAACTCCCCATTAAACGCTTTCTTCAGCATCGACTTCTTAAGTTCTTCCAAATCAGCCGGTTTCGGGAGTTCCTTGCCCGCGCACGGGAGGATTGGGGCAAGAGCAGCGCTTCTTTTTTGGAAAATCCGAGTTCGTATCTAGTTTNNTCATCGCCCCGCAGTGGCGGGGCGCGAGGCGCTTCCCCCAATAAATTGGAGTACTCTCTTACGAGATAGTCGATACACCTTTCCCTCGATAAGCTTGGGACTTGGCTCGGTATTGCCCCGTAGGGTTTCACCGAATTCACCTCGTTTTTCAATCGAGATTACTCTCGAAAGCTGCAAATAATTTTCACAGGGAGTCGCTCTACCGTTGAGCTATGTCGGAATATGTTTAGTTTTTAATTTTCTAACCCCATTTTCAACCTCAGTGTGACAATTCTTACAAAGAATGACACACTTTTGCGCTTCTTGTAAAATAGTATCCCAAGAATAGCACAATCCCCTTACACTTAAAGCAAACTTTTTACCCATCGGATCTTTATTAAGAATTAACATAGTATGTGCTTAATTATCATTCCGAAAGCTGGTCGACTCCCTGTCCCATGGAATCGTCGCTGGTGGCGTTTTTGCCGCAGGATTTTCTTTCGGTGTTGAAATTCTTCCACGCGTTCAATCGCGATTGCTTATATGCTTTATTTGCGGTTCTCGCGGTTTCTTTATAGGCCTTCCACGCGGCGGCAAGGGCTTCTTTTCGCGCTTTTCTGTCGGTTTGCGCCCAGGCCGTTTTCAAAGCGTCTTTTCTGGCGGAAAGCGCCGATTTTACGGCCGATGTATGCGCGTCAACCGCGGCTATCACTGCCGTGTCGCGTTTATCAACCGCCAATTGGATGCAAGCCACATTCAATTCCGCCTGATTAGATTTCGCTCTGACGGCGTCCTTTACTTCCGCTAATCCCGGAAAAGCGAAGGCCATAATCAAAGCCGACGATACCAATATTTTCGGTGTTTTCATATTTTTATCTATTAATGATAATGCCTCTTAATTTTAATGCTGATATTAATATCCTTCAAGTTTTTTCAAATTGCCGTGCTGGCGGATTTTTTCCAGCGCTTTGAATTCGATTTGGCGAATGCGCTCGCGGGTGACGCCGAATTCATTGCCAACCTCTTCCAATGTATGCGCCACACCGTCATCCAGACCGAATCTCATTCGCAAAATTTTTTGCTCCCGCGGCTGGAGGTCGTTGATAATTTCTTTAATCTGATCGCCCAAAAGCCGCAATGATGCCGATTGAATGGGTGTCACGCCCTTTTCGTCTTCAATGAAATCCCCCAACGAAGAATCGTCGTCGTCGTCGCCCACCGGCGCTTCAAAAGAAATCGTGTCCTGGGAAATTTTAATGATATGGCGGACTTTTTCAACATCAATACCCATTTCGGACGCCACTTCCTCCGGCAAGGGTTCGCGCCCCAAATCCTGGAACAAGCGCCGCTTCATCTGGGTGTATTTGGAAATCGTTTCCACCATATGCACCGGAATCCGAATGGTGCGCGACTGGTCGGCCAGCGCTCTGGTGATCGCCTGCCGAATCCACCAGGTGGCGTAAGTGGAAAATTTAAAACCGCGGCGATAATCGAATTTGTCTACCGCCCGCGCCAAACCGATATTTCCCTCCTGAATCAAATCCAAAAGCGTCAAATTGGGACTGCGGCCGATATATCGCTTGGCGATGGAAACCACCAGCCGCAAATTCGATTGAATCAGTTTGTTGCGCGCCTCCACATCCCCTTTTTCTATTTTTTTAGCCAATTCTTTTTCTTCGTCGCTGGTCAGCAGAGGCGTTCTGCCGATTTCCCGCAGATACATCTGTACCGAATCGAAGCCAATTGTCTCATCGGCCTCGATATTAAGCGCCTTGTTTATTTCCTCCTCGCTCGGCGCGGGAACCGGCTCTTCTATAAACTCGCGCGTTTCTTCAACTTTTATATCCGCTTCTTCTAAGCGATCGTAAAGAATTTCCAATTCGGAAATATCTTTTTCCACATCCGGAAAAAATTTCAGAATTTCCGTCTCGGTGATAAATCCTCTTTCGCGGCCGCGATTAATAATGGTTTTGACCCGTTCTTCAAAAAGTCGCTCTTTTTTGCCGATTTTCGGCGCCGATTTTGTTTTTTTCTTCGGCAAATTCTTTTTCTTAGGCGCGGCCTTCTTTTTAAGCTTGGCCTTTTTGACAAATTTTATTTTACTTTTTACTTTCATTTTGTTTATATAATTTATTTGAAATGTTTTGAAACTCATTGGTCAATTCGCTTAGATCCAAATCTTCTCCGGCCTGCCCGGCTGCATCATTCAGGCGGGCTTCGCGCTTTTTTATTTCCATGCCGATCTGACGCATTTTTTCCTTATAATGCTCTTTTTCAATCGCTTTTGCCAGCGACGCAATTTCTTCGGCAATCAGAAAATCGCTTCCCGCCTTTTCTATTTCATAGTCGCCGGCAAGATACAAAAAATCAAGGCGAGGGCGCAAGTCAACGGCCAGCGCCGATCTGGCGCCGGAAAAATCTCCCCCATTGGCCGCCAGCGCCCGCAGAATCTCAAAGTCCCCCACCGGCAAAAACCCCGCCGCTTTGGTCGCTTCGGCCATCAATTCCGGCTTTTTTAATAATAGCGCCAAAAGCCGTTCGCTCAAAATTTCTTTCCGGTTTTTATTTTGCACTTCGGCAGTAGCGATTGATAAAATTTTTGGTGTGTCTTTTTCTATTTCGATTTGCCCCATCTCTTCTTTAAGATCGCTTTCATCGATTCCAAGCTGCAGCGACAATTCCCTTAACCAATGACTCCGATCCATCGCGCTGGGCAGCCGTTTTATTTCCGACAACAGAGTTATAGCGGCAATTTTTTTGCTTTCTATTTTTGATGGATCAAATTTTTCGAATACTTGATGGAAATAATGCTCCATAATCGGCCGGCTGTCAGCCACCAGTGCGCCGAATTTTCCGGGTTGTTCTTTCACGAAATCGGCCGGATCTTTTCCCGAAAAAGGTTTTACAATCGAAACGCCGAAACCCATCTCATTAGCCAAATTGACGCCCCGCTTGGTGGCTCTCGATCCGGCTTCGTCCACATCAAACGCCAAAACCAAATTAGTAGTCAGCCGTTTCAAAATCGACAGATGATCTTCGGTCAGCGCCGTTCCCGAAGTGGCGACCACATTTTTCACTCCGTCCTGCCACGGCAAAAGCGTGTCCATCTGGCCTTCTACCAAAACAACTTTATCGTTTTTTCTGATTTCCATTTTGGCTTTGTCCAATCCGTATAGAATTTTGCTTTTGCTGAACAGAATGGTTTCCGGAGAATTGATGTATTTGCCGCTTTCCGCCCTCTCCGTTTTGGAAGAAATGATGTCGCTCATAATTCGGCCGGAAAAGGCCACCACCCGGCCGTTGGCGTCAAAAATCGGAAACATCAGACGATTTCTGAACCGGTCGTGATATCTTTGTCCGCTTAAAATCAATCCCGCCTTTTCTATTTCCTGTTCGCGATAGCCCCGCCCGGTTAAAAACAGCAAAAGCGAATTCCAGGAATCCGGCGCGTAGCCAAGCCGCCACTCGCTGATGGTTTCGTTTTTTAATCCCCTGTCGCCGAGATATTTTAAAACAATCGTGCTATTGCCGAGCGAAGCGGCAAAAAATTGCGCCGCTTTTTCGCAAATTTCATAAATCCGGTCTTTTTCCGAACGCAATTTGGGATCGCCGTATTTCAAAACTACTCCGGCCTTTTCCGCCAGCATTTTCAGCACTTCCGGAAATTCCACCGCCTCGATTTTTTGAATGAACGAAAAAATATCGCCGCCTTCGGCGCAGCCGAAGCAATGCCAATTTTGGCGCGAAGGAGACACCATAAAAGACGGCGTCTTTTCATTATGAAAAGGGCACAGCGCCCGATAATTGACGCCGGCTTTATGCAACCGCAAGTATCCGGAAATTACATCAACTATATTGAGTTTTTCTTTTATTTCCTGAACCTGATCGGACATGAGTTAATGAGTTTAATGAGTTAATGAGTTATCAATCCTCGCAAATTTATTTCTTAAAAATTTTATATAGCCATAGGTAGCTTTACGTAATTGCGTATAATCTTCTGAAATCAATTCTGCAATATTTTGATCTAAAAATCCCTTTTCGGCGCAACGAAGAATATTGCTTCTCGTTTCCTCATTCTCTGTTATTACTTGATTGCGAAGAATGTAAATTTTTTCTTTCAAAGAATTTTTATAATAGGATTCAGCAATATTGTTAGATACCGACGCAGAAGAACGTTTTAATTGATCAATACTTCTATATTTTTCTTCAAATGGAAATATCTCTGTAATTTTATGAATGCGCAATTCTAATGATTTAGCCATTTGATATATCTTTAGATTTTCTAATCCTGTCGACATAGTAAGTTTTGTGAGTTTAATTGTTTTGACTAATCAAACTGATTAAACTGATTAAACTCACCTATATTCTATTTTAACTTGCAACCACTGGCCACTGCCAATGACAAAAGAATAATCACTGCGGACAGGCGCCGCCGGACCGTCGGGATCAAGCGGCTTCAAAATATAAAAGCCCGGACGGAGAGGAATCTGGAAAGTCCCGTCGCTGTGAGCGCGCACCGAGATGAAGGGCGTATTCGGATTGTCGGACTTATACACCGCCAGTGACGCTTCAAACGGCTTATCGGAACCGATTACCACTTTGCCCGCAATACCCGAATTAACTATATTACCTTCCACCGCCGGCGCCTGCGCGGTGGTTTGAATAAAATTGTCGCTATCCGACGGCGCAATGGAATTATTTTTTCGAATCCCATAAAAATAAAAAACCAACGCGCCGCCGGCCGCCAAAACAATAAATCCGATTAAAAATATCAATAGTTTTTTATTCACGCTGTTTATTTCGACACTTGTAATTGCTCCAAAAATTTTTGCAAGTCCTGGGGATTTTTGATGCTTTGAAATTGCTGGACCGAATTTATAAAGCGCTCCACATAAGGCGCCGCAAAATAGAATGCGCCGAAAGCCGCGCCGATAAAAACGGCGTATCTGAAAATCGTCCAAAAACGGCGCCATTTTTCCGCCCGCCATATTTTCTTGACCAGTATCAGCGTCTCTTTTTGTTTTTCTAAAATCTCTTCAATTCTGTCATCGTCCATTGGGACAATTCTAACATATTATCTATTCTTTAGGAATTCCATCATTTGGTTAAGGATTGCCTGCGCCGATTGCAGAATGCTGGCCGTCTGGCTTGCGCTAAGAGACGCCGATGGCGCCGCTACCGCTTTATATGTCCACGCCCGATATGCTGATGGATAATCCGTGTCAAAGAAAGTGTCATAGCAGACGGAACCAATCGCATCGGTCGTCGGCGTGGATGTATTCCAGCAATCGCCGCCACCGGTTGAACCTCCTTTGGTGGAGTCCAAATCGCAGGAACATTTCGGCGTTTTCCATGTTAGAGTCGGTCCGATATATATCGATCCTAAACTTGTGTCGCGCTGATAGAAACCGGCCGGAGCAATGATTGTCACGGCGACTTGCGCGCTGCTTTTTGCCGAACTGTTGTCTTGAAGATAGAATTGGGCGCTTCCCGCCGGAAAATTTGCCGGCACCAAGAAGTCGGCGCTTCCGGAACCGCTACTGGAATTGCCGACAAGCCCGCTAATGCTTTGAGAATAACCTCCGCTCGACGCGGACAAAGTCATACCTACGGTCATCATGCCATTTGATGTCCAGCTGACGCGGTATGTTTTTCCTTGCGTCCAAACAGTCCCCGCGCTCGGCGAAGTGATGGTAATGCTCGTTGAGGGAGTGACAACCGGCGGCGCCGCGATGGTAAATGCCGCGTCGTTCCAATCACTTGCATACGAGCAAAGATTGTTGCTACCTACTGACTGAACGCATACAAGAATTCTGAATTGATTCCCCGCTTTGTACAATGGGGAGTGATAATTGAATTCACTTGGATCCCTAACGATATAATCGTAATAACCGGTATTTTGAATTTGCTGGGCAATGTTTATATTTTTAGACAAATCATCATTAGGCGCGATATAAATGGTTATTTTATCGTTGGGACTGGATATATTACTAGTCCGCCAAGAGATTTTCTGAGTCGAGCCAACCTGCCAACTCTCTCCCCCGTTCGGCGAAAGGACGGTTATCGTCGGCGCGGGGGTGATGGTGGTTGAAGCTTCTTTTACATTTACCCTTATGCTTTTACTTGATGAAAGTCCCGAAGAATTTTTACAAGTTAATGTATAAGTTGCTGACACATGGCTTGAGTCTGCGGGTTCTGCTGAACCAGAAACTGATCTAGATGTAGTTGCCCAGCCTGAGGTCCCGCCTGAAGAACTACATGAATCCGCATTAATTGCAAACCAAGAAAGTGTTACCGAGGTATTTTCTGTAATATTAAGAGTATCACTAACATTATTAGCTGTGAAAGATATTATTGGAACTGGCATCGGCGTTGGCATTGGCGCTGGCAATGGTGTAGCCACGCCGCAGCCGTAAAGCTTGTTTAATTTCGCGCGGGTTGATTTGCCGACAAAGCCGGTGCCGTATTTAAGGCCATAAGATCTTAAAATTTCGTCCGCGTACTTTTGTTGGAAACCGGTAACTGCCGAAGATGTGTTTTCATTAAAACCAGTTGATCCATCAAAATCTTTAGAGGCATAATAATCACTTAACAATCCTTCTTTAACTAGGGCATTATGAAGAGATAAAACCTCACTCCCCTCATCTCCGATTCTCAAATTCGTATTAAAATCATGGCACCAGGCGGTTGTTGTTCCCTGCTGGGATTGCAATTCGACTAATTGTTTTCGCAACGCCTGAATCTGGGCTATCAATTCCGCAATCGTAACTGCCCCGGCGCTCGGCGTCGCGATAAACAAACCAAAAACCGCTACCGCTATCAATAGCGAATATTTGAAATATGTTTTCATATTTTGTTTCAATTATATTTTTTCTGCCAGAGGCGGATCAGCCTATGGCTGAAATTATTAATAATAATTTTTAATATAGTTCACATTTCCATTATACCCCCCCCCCAGAGATTAAAAACAACCGCCTGGGGACAACTGAAAACAGTTAGCGATAAATCTTGTGATTCCCGATATCCAAGAAAATGACATCTAAACCATCAAATTCAAATATGACACGGGACCTATTGCCCACTGAAAAACTCCACAGATTTTTAAGTTTACCATGAAGTTTATGAGTTTTAAGCCGTTGGTCAAATGGATTTTTTCTGAAAATCTGTTCTTTCGTTTCCGTAATTTTTCTAATGTTTAAAGACAGTTTTTGATAAGAATTTCTGAATTGAGGGTGATAATAAACTTTCATATTCGCTTAACGGAGATCGCGCAGAGAACGCAAAATGGGAAGCTTGTTATCTTTTTTGAGATTTTTGGCTTCTTGGGACAAGCGCAATAATTCCTTTTCTTTTAATTCTTCATCCTTTTTGTCAAGCAGTTTTTCAAATTCTTTGCGCGACAAAATAACAAGATCGCCCATTCTTGTAATGCTTTTAGGAATAGTAACTAATGTTTGAGTTCTCATATGGTATTCATTTATTATTTTAATCATATCAAATTGATGCAGTTACCGCAAATTAAAAATGCCCTCTATCGATTCTTAGAATCGATAGAGGGCATATGATGGAGTGATCGGTGGCTAGCCGTCATCCCACCGGTTTATGGCGGTCGCCTATTCATACCTCAACGCTTCGATGGGGCTTTTGCGGGAGGCCTTGCGTGCCGGATAGATGCCGAAGATAAGGCCGATTAAAGTGGAGACGCCGAGACCTAAAATAATCGCCTGAACTGGAATGACAAACTGCCACGCCAGCGCCAGATAATGCCCCAAAACGAAAGAAATGACAAAGGACAAGAGCAGTCCCAAAATAATGCCAATCACGCCTCCCGCCGTTGTCAACATAACCGCCTCAAAAAGAAATTGCGTCAGAATGTTTTTGCCTGTGGCGCCCAGCGCTTTGCGCAGGCCGATTTCCCTCGTCCGCTCGGTCACCGACACCAGCATAATATTCATAATGCCGATGCCGCCGACAAAAAGAGAGATGGCGGCGATAGCTGCCAAAAACAAGGTAAAAATGCCGGTGATGGCTCCTACCATTTTCAAGGCCTCGGCTTGGGTTTCAACAAAAAAATCATCTTTGGACGGATCGGTAATGTTGTGGTTGTTTCTCAAAGTTATTTTTATGTCCTCTACCGTGCGGTTGACATTCTCTTCGCTGTCGGCCTCGATGACTATGCGATTGAAATATTTGATACCAAAAATATACTGCTGGGCGGTCGTGTGGGGAATGATGGCGATGTCGTCAAAATTCAAAAAACTCACCTGCCCCGTTTTGGGAAAAATACCGATAATCCTGAAACTTTTTCCTTTAATTTTAATTCTTTGCCCCAGCGCGTCGTCATTGCCAAAAAGCTGGGTTTTGACTTTCGAGCCGATTATCGCCACATCGGCATATCCCTTTACTTCTTCGTCGGTAAAAATTCTGCCCTGATTCGGATAGATATTATAAATTTTGGTGAAAAGGCCGGTAACGCCGAGAATCGTCGGCCGATAGGCGTTGTTTTCGTAAACGGCCGTCTGGCTGCCGAAAACAATGGGCATGATATCCGCCAAATGGGGAACATTGTTTTTCTTTTTTAACTCCTCGATATCTTTTTCTTTAAGCGAATCGGTAAAAGTCGAAAGCATATCGGTGATGCCTTTCGGTTGGCGGCCGGGAGCGACAGCGATGACTTTCGGACCCATGCTTTGAATCTGGCTCAAAATCAAATTCTGCGCCCCCTGCCCAAGAGACATTACCAAAATAATCGCGGTGATGCCGATGACAATTCCAAGAAGTGTCAAAAAACTTCTCATTCTGTTCATGGAAAGCCCTTTGAAAGCGGTTTTTGCCGTGTATTTAAAATGCATAAAAAATTATTTTATGAACCCGTTTTGTTGTTTATGTTCTTTTACGATGGGACCGTCAAATTCCACCAAACCGTCTTTAACTTTTATCAGCCGATTGGCATATTCGGCAGTATAGGATTCGTGAGTGACCAAAATAATTGTGCGGCCTTCTTGATTAAGTTTTTCCAAAATTTCCATCACCTGGCCGCCCGACTTGGAATCAAGATTGCCCGTCGGCTCGTCGGCGAATATTATTGAGGGATCATTGATTAAAGCGCGCGCGATGGCGACTCTTTGTTTTTCGCCTCCGGAAAGACGCGCCGATTCATGGTCGACACGATCGGATAAACCGACGGAGTCAATGGCTTTCAGCGCAATCTCGTTCCAAAGCGATTCTTTCACGGCAGAATACAGCAACGGCAATTTAACATTTTCCAGCACCGTGGTTCTCGGCAAAAGATTGAATGCCTGAAAAACAAATCCCATTTTTTTGTTGCGGACCTGCGCCAATTCTTCGTCGGAATAATCGTTCATACTTTTTCCTTCAAAAAGATATTCACCTCCGGTGAGCCGATCTAAAAAACCTAAAATATGTAGCAGGGTTGATTTCCCGGATCCGGAAGGCCCCACGATGGAAACAAATTCCCCGTTTTTTATGGAAAAATTCAAACCGCGCAGAGCCGTTGTTTCGGTTTCATCGCGATAGGTTTTTTCTAAATTTTTTACTTCAATAATCGCCATTTTCAACTATAACTACTTATCGGCAAAACTATTGATTCCTGGAATCAATAGTGATTTTATCGCCTTCTTGGAGGCCTTCAAGCACCTCAATGTTGCCATCAGAGCCGCGAACGCCAGCAATTATTTTTACTTCCTCGCCGATGCCGCCATCTTTTGATGGATCATATAAAGTGACGAATTTATCGCCGTTTTTGGAAAAAACGGCACGCTGAGGAATGATTAATGCGCCATCTTTTTTCACGGTCAAAATGTCCACATTGGCGGTCATTCCAGATTTTACCGGCTTGCTGTTGGAAATAAATCGCAAGGTAGTTTTATAAGTTGCTACTCCTTCAACCATGGTTTCGGCGGGATTAATCATTACTACTTTCGCTTCAAAAGCGACATCTTTGCCGTAGGCGTCAAGAGTAATTTTGGCGAAATCACCGATTTTTATTTTGGTAATATCCACTTCAGGAATGAAGGCCTCAATTTCGTACAGCGTGGAAAGAACCGTGATCAATGTTGTGTTGGCAACTGCAATTTCGCCAGTTTTGGCATCCTGTTTCGTTACGATGCCGTTAATCGGCGACTTTAGAACTTTTTGGACGATCTGCGATTCTATATTCCTGATGCCGGCCCGATATGATTTTACCGATGCCTCGTTTGAAACAACAGCGGCTTTCTGCGAATCAACGGTTTGAATTTGATTGGTAATATTGGTTTGCGCCGTATTCACTGCGTCTCTTGCCGTTGTAATGTCGGTTTTATACGTGCCTAAAGCGGAAGCGGATAATCCGTTCGCCTGATTTAATACATCCATTAAACCGACTAAAAAATTTCTGATGATCGAAAGATTTTTTTGCGATTCTACGAGCGCCCGATAAAGCGCGTCTTGGGAAGTCGCGTCCAAATTATTGATTTTGTTATTCCAATCTGTCAGAACGGCTCGCGAAGCGAGCCGGCCATTGCGGGAATCGGTTATCGCTTGAGAAGCGTTGCTCGAAAAATTTAATTGGGGATTATCCGTTTCCCCGTTGGTAAACATCGCATCCACTTGATTGCGAACGGCATCATCGGCCTTGGTATAGCTGTCGTTCAAAACATTAGCAACGCTCGAATAAGCATTGGTTAAAATTATATTTTGTTTGTCCAATTCCGCCTGTTGAGCCGCCAAATCAGCCCTTGCCTTATCCAGCTGACTGGCAAGTTGCGAGTCGTCTTGGCGCGCGATTATTTGATCAGTTCCGACAAAATCTCCGACATCCGCCAAAATCGCCGAAATTTTTCCACCGGTTTCAAAAGCCAGATCAACGCTTGTCATCGGTTTGACATTACCGGTTACGCTTACCTCTTGCATAATGGCGCCTTTTTTAACGACGATGAATTCCGGTTCGACATTGTCATCTCTCATAAAATAAAAAACCGCCCCTAAAACAACAATTAAAATAATGACAACAATAACGATGGGTTTTTTAAAAAAAGCCATAAAATTTACGCAAACAATAGTTTTCAATTTATACCATTTACAGACGATCGTTGGGATTTGGTATAATTGAGTTTTATTTTTCCGGTGGCGTCTTGGCCGCCGCTTCTTCTTTCAGCCGGCGTTTCTTTTCTTTTTTGGTCAGTTTAGCCATGACATCAATCACCTCTCTTTTGTTGTAAACGCCGCAGTAGGCACAAATATGATGCGGCAAAACCGCTCGCCCGCATTTGGGACAAGTGGTGATGTAGGTCGTTTTCAACGCCAAATGAGACCGCCTCCGGTTCCTTTTTCCTTTAGTATGCCTTTTTACCTGCACTCCTCCCATAGTGCCCGAATGTTAACACAAAAAATTTCCCTTGGCAATATTGGTAAAAAAAAATTTGTGGTAAAATAAAATCATATTTTCGAAAAAAATGGCAAAATTCGCGCATCTACATGTCCATTCGCATTATAGTTTGCTTGACGGTTTGGCGAAAATCGACGATTTGATCAACCGCGCCAAGGAACTAGATATGGAAGCGCTGGCGCTGACCGACCATGGCGTTATTTACGGCGCCGTTGAATTTTTTCAGAAAGCCAAAAAGGCGGGACTGAAGCCGATTATCGGCTGCGAATTTTATGTGGCTACCGGCGCCATGACGGATAAAAATCCCGGGCCGGATAACAAGAGATTCCATCTGACCCTTTTGGTGAAAAATAAAATCGGTTACAAAAATTTGGTGCAACTGGTCACCAAAGCCAATCTTGAAGGATTTTATTACAAGCCNNATTTTTGGCAAAGATAATTTTTTTATTGAAATTCAGCCCCACTTTGAAAAAAGCGGCAATAAAAATCTGCGATCCAATATAATTGAACTGTCCAAAAAACTAGATATTCCCTTGGTGGCCGCCAATGATGTCCACTATATCCTGAAAGAAGACGAGGACTATCATGACGCATTGCTGGCCATCGGAACCGGCAACAAAATTTCCGACCAAAATCGTCTTTCGGTTAAGGGCTTTAATTTATCATTTATGTCCGAAGAAGAAATGGCGAAATTCTTTGAGGACGCGCCGGAAGCCATCGCCAATGCTCAAAAAATTGTTGACGCCGTAGATTTTGAATTTGAATTCGGCAATTTGCAATTCCCCCATTTTGAATTGCCGGCAGGCGAAACGGCGGAAAGTTATCTGGAAAAATTGGCCATTGCCGGATTTCAAAAAAAATTCGGATATAACTCTCCCGATGAGGCATCTCAAGAATTGGCCGATCGCTTCAGATTTGAATTGGGAGTTATTCAAAAA
>DMPO01000003.1 GCA_003455995.1 Candidatus Azambacteria bacterium
TTTTTCAAAAAATCAACCACTTCTATCAATTCTTCCTTGGCCTCGTTGGCGCCGGCAACATCGGAAAACATCACTTTCTTTTTGCCGTCAAACGGTCCAAAAAGTTTGGCTTGCGATTTACCGAATCCGAAAGCAGAAACATTGGCGCGATTCGCCTGCCGCATCATAAACCAGATGAGAAAGCCGACCAGCAAAAACGGCAAAAGCATCGGTAAAATCGTGCCCACCCAGAAGCTGACGCCGACATTTTGTTGGATTTGAATATTGATTTCCGCCAACTTGGCGCCGTCAACGCCGTAATTTTTCAAAGTGTCAGTCAGCGAACTTTCCACTTCTTTTTTGGCGATATAAACATCGTTATTTTTCAAAGTTACATCCAAATCATCGTTTTTGATGACGATTTTTGACACCTCCCCATTATTGATTTTGGCGACCAATTCGGAAAGAGCCAATACTTTCGGCTCCTCAAAAACCGAATTCATATAGGCGAAAATAAAGGCGATGACCAGCAAAGCGCCCAAGGCGATAAAAATCTGGTTAACGAATTTTTTGTAGCTAAACTTGATAGTTTTCATATTGAATATAAGTATTTTTATTTATTTAGGAATTTTGAAATGCTAACATAAAAAAGAGCCCTTGTCCATTTGTTGGACAAGGGCTAAGTTAATTGATAAGTTGACATTTTACATTCCCTTCCGCTACCTACTGAATCGTCGCAGGAACGGGCGCGGTCTGAATTATTTCCCCCGATGTTCCGAGGACACTGTCGGACTTGGGGATGGCCGCGAGCTTCTGGCGCGCGGCGAGGTCGGCCGCCAATCCTCTACGGAGCACGGCGTGGAGAATCCGCGCCAGTTTGAACTTCTCATCAGAGAGCCGTTTGGCGAGATTCAGTCGCTCCTGACCGAGCGATTCAACCGGAACGAATGTTCCGGTTTCGGCGATTTCGCCCATTATCCGCTGGAAATGACCGATGGCCTTGAAAACCTTGATGGCCCTGCCATCGCTCTCCCCCAGCAAAACACCGCCCGGGAGAAACCTGTCGCCGTTTTTGTCATCAGGAACGGAGATAAAAAACTTCCCCGATTTCCGCACGAGCATTTCGGGCACAGAGATGGTCGCCTGCGTTTTAAGTTCTTCCGCCATTTCTCGAAAACTGCGGAAATTCTCGCGGGCAACTTTCGCCGCCTCCGCGGAATTGCGCGAAAGAGCGTCAGCTATCTCCATCGCAAAGGTGTGGCCGCCGTTTACCTTGTAGATGTCCCCACCCACCTTTACGGAGACCTTGCCCTTGCCGTCACCGAGGGGCTCAAGAATGCCCACACGGATGAGCCCGGGCAAGCGAGACGCGCCGCCTTTGACGACATCCGCAAGCGATTGATGGTCGGCAACTGGCAGGGTTGAAACCAACGCCTTGGCGTATGCCTGCCTCGCCGCCTCGTTGAGAAGTTTCTCCTCCGGGGTCGCACTCCCATTTATCTCGAGATGCGACAGCACCGATGAGATCAGCGTCTCCAGTTCGGAGGAACGAAACAAACGTTCCTCGACGGACGCCACCTGAATGGCACGAATCCGCGCCACCGAGCGGCTCATAAAGCCGGGGATTTCCGCGATGTATCTGCGGGCCTCGACCACGGCCTTGTTGATTTCCTCTTGCGAGGCCGTCTCTGCGACCTCTTTTATCTCCTTAACGGAGATAAGAGGCCGCGCAACTTTCGCCTGAATTTCCGGCGCCGCCAAATCCGCCAATGTTCCCGTTCCATTTTGCACTTTTTTCATAACTACCTCCTTCAATCAAAAAGTTAAAAAATCGTTAAGTTAAACCGAATAAACAATCTTCGCTTCCCCTCCTTCGTCGGGCGTCGCTGACCGTAGATGCTCCAGCGCCGCAGATTCTTCAATCCTCCGCGCTATTACCAGCGCCTGGACTTCGTCGTCCAGCGCCCACACTTCCAAATACACGAATCCCTCCTTTCCGTTTTGAATTTTGAAATACACGGGCGTGAATTGCCCGTCCACCGACTCTCCCGGATACGCCAACGCCAAGTAGCGCTGGTCATTCGAGTTCCATGAATCGAACCCGAAAGTCGCGATTTCGCCGTGTCTCGCGGCAACTATCCAGAGCCGAGGTTTCCCATCGTCTCTGATTTTTCTCGCAAAAACCAACCGCCTATAAAGTGATTCTTTCTGCGGCGCCGGCTCAAAGAAAACTTGAGCGATTTGACCGTCAACGCACGAACCAACGATTTTGGTCGCCGGCTCGCAAACCCTCACAATTGGCTTCTTTGGCTGATAGTGAATCAGCCCGTTTTTTTCATAGCGCGGATCCAGCAAGTCCAAAACCGTGACTGCTGGAAAAGTCGTCTCAAACCCGACCTTCAGGTCAGGTCCGAACAACGGATGGAACTTACTCCAAATCTTCCCTTCCATTTCTACCTCCTGTTTATTAAAAAGTTAAAGATCCAAAACTATTGATTCCAGGAATCAATAGTCGTCTCTAAAACAAAAACAACCATATCTTGGTTGCTCTGCGTCAACATACTATAAAATCAAGAGTTTGTCAACAGGCCTAAACTCATCCGATGTTCTTCCGGAACGAAGGCCAAAATTTTGAATTGGTATTTTTGGCCGACCGCCAATATCTTTTTCATCTTTTCGTCGGAACCGAATTCGGAAATATGGCAAAGTCCCTGCAACGCTTCGTTTTCGTCATTGCCGGAAGATGGATAAGCCACTTCCACAAAGGCGCCAAAAGGATTGTATTTTTTGACTAGACCCTCGACAACCATGCCCTTTTCAATAAAGGCCGAAGCGATCTTCCACGGATCGGGTTTTAACTGTTTCAAAGATAAGGAAATTCTGTCGTTGGCGATATCAATTATTTTAGCCGAAACGGCGTCGCCGACTTTAACAAAGTCCGCCGGATTTTCTATCAATTGCCAGCCGAGTTCGGAAATATGAATCAGCCCTTCAAGCGTATCATCGCCGGAAGGCCACTTTATGAAGGCGCCCCAATCCACAATGCCGGAAATGGCTCCCGCAACAACATCCCCAACCTGATGCTTGCCCAGCGCCTGCTTAAAATGTTCCTCTTCGGCCGCTTTTTCCGAAACGATTAATTTATTTTCCTTGGCGTTAAAATCCAAAACCCGCACACTAAAATCCTGATTGATAAATTTGGAGAGTTCTTCCAGAATTTTATTTTTATCGCCGCCTTCAACGCGCGGATAGTGCTCGTTTGAGAGTTGAGAAACCGGTAAAAAACCGGTTACGCCGCTTATTTCAACCATCAAACCGCCCCTATTAACGCTTAAAATTTTTGTGGAAAAGACCTTGTTGGTTCTTTTGAGTTCTTTGATTAAATCCCATGATTTCTGGCTTTGGGCCTCGGCCAGCGAAAGCTCCCTCAAGCCCTCTTCATTTTCAATTTCCACAATCTTTACCGAAATGGCGTCGCCGACTTTCAGTTTCTTGACTATGCTCTGGGCATTGGTGAATTCTATGCCGTAAACAATTCCCATGCCCCAAATACCGAGATCAAAATATATGGTGCGGGCGCTTTTTTTAACCACCAGGCCTTCAACCACATCGCCGGCTTTTGGCGCGTTAAAAACCTGCGGCATCTTCGCCATCAGTTCTTGCATTTTATTTAGAATGCCCGCTTGAGCTTCCATACCCCACCAAGATTATCACAAAACATTTTCTTGTCAACCGCGATAAAATTTGATAATATTTTCTTATGATTATTTCTTGGTACGGGGAAGCGTGCTTCCTGTTGGAAAATGGCGGAGCAAGAATCCTGATTGAACCGCTGCAAAAAAAATCCGGAATCGCTCCGCCGAGACTAAAAAGCGACATTTTGATTTGCCGTCCCGATGCCGATATTGCCAATTCTCCTTTTATTATCAACGGCCCCGGAGAATATGAAGTGAAAGGAATTTCCGTCTGGGGCGTCGCCGACAAGGCAAACACCGTCTATATTATAGAAATGGACGGCATTAAAATCGCCCATCTTGGTTTTTTGAAAAACGATTTGAGCGACGAACAGCTCGCCCGCGTCGGCGATCCCGATATTCTTTTGACGCCCGTTGGCGGCGGCGATGTTTTAGACGCCGAAGCGGCAATGAAACTAATCAACAAACTTGAGCCGTCAATCGCCATCCCGATGCTTTACGCTTCGCTGTCACCGTTTCTTAAAGAAAGCGAAGCGAAGGATCCGTCGCAGCCGAAATTGGTTATAAAAAAGAAGGATATTAACGAAGACGAAACAAAAATAATAATTTTAGATAAAGTATAAAATTTTCCCCCTGATAAGGGGGAATAAGGGGGTTTAAATAAAACCCACCCCAACCCTCCCTTATCAGGGAGGAAGTCAAAATAAAAATTTCCATGATGAATTTCATAAAAACCCTACAAAATAAACCCGAGCCGATTAAAAAAACCATAATGTGGCTCGGCGTTGCAGTAATAATGATTGTTATTTTCGGTGTTTGGATTTTAACTTTTTCCGGAAGAACGACTCCTGTCGCGGAAAATCCGGGATTGTCCAATCTAAAAAAAGAAATGCCCGGCGTATGGCAAACGCTCAAATCCCAAGTTAATTCGCTGAAAAATTTATGGCCGAAATAGGATATGTAAAACAAAAAGAAATCAGCCAAGAGATGGAAGAGGCGTATTTGGATTACGCGATGTCCGTCATTGTTTCGCGCGCCCTCCCTGATGTCCGCGACGGCTTAAAGCCGGTGCACCGCCGGATTCTTTACGCCATGCACGACTTGGGATTGGGTCATTCGGTAAAATTCCGCAAATCGGCGCTGGTGGTCGGAGAAGTTTTGGGCAAATATCATCCGCACGGCGATATCCCCGTTTACGACGCTTTGGCGAGAATGGCGCAGAATTTTTCCCTGCGCTATCCGATGATCAACGGACAAGGCAACTTCGGCAGCGTCGACGGCGACGCGCCGGCCGCCATGAGATACACCGAGGCGCGGCTCACCGCTTTGGCCGAAGAAGCGCTAAAAGATATTGAAAAAGACACTGTAGATTTTATTGATAATTATGACGCGACGCGCCAAGAGCCGAAAGTTCTGCCGTCGGCCATCCCCCAACTCTTGCTTAATGGCACCATGGGCATTGCCGTCGGCATGGCGACCAATATCCCACCCCATAATTTGAAAGAAATAATTGAAGCCGCCTCCTATTTGATAAAACATCCCCGCGCCTCAACTGAGGATTTATTGGAATTCGTCAAAGGCCCCGACTTCCCCACCGGAGGTATTATTTATTCCAAAAAAGATATCGCCGCGGCTTACGCCACCGGCCGGGGCCCGATTGTCTGCCGCGGCAAAGCCGAAATTGTCGAAGATAAAAAGGGGAAACTGCAGATTATAATTACCGAAATCCCATATCAGGTGAACAAGTCGTCGATGCTGGAAAAAATCGCCGAGCTGGTTTCCGAGAAAAAAATCGAGGGCATCAGGGACTTGCGCGACGAATCCGACAAGGAGGGAATGAGAGTGGTCATCGAATTAAAAAATGACGCCGTCCCCCAGAAAATTTTGAATAATCTTTACAAACACACCGACCTCCAGCGGACTTTCCATTTGAATATGCTGGCGCTGGTCGACGGCATCCAGCCGCAGGTGCTCTCGCTAAAAGCGGTCTTGGAATATTATTTGAAGCATCGCGAAGAGGTGATCGTAAGGCGCGTCAAACACGATTTAATGAAAGCCCAAGAAAGAGCTCATGTTTTGGAAGGCCTTAAAATAGCGCTCGATAATATAGACGAGGTTATTAAAACGATTAAAAAATCTGAAGATCGGGACGCGGCTCGAAAGAATTTGATGGCCAAATTCAAACTGACCGAAATCCAGGCCAACGCCATTTTGGACATGAAGCTGGCAACTTTGGCCAATCTTGAAAGAAAGAAAATAGAGGATGAATTGGCGGAAAAGAAAAAATTAATCAAAGAATTGACGCTAATTTTGAAAAACCGAGAATTGGTTTTGGAAATTATTCATAAAGAACTTCAAACTATCGCGGATAAATACAACGACGAAAGACGGACTAAAGTGGTCGCGGGATCTTTGGGGGAATTCAGTGAAGAGGACCTGATGCCGTTGGAAGATGCTGTCATTGTTTTGACCGATTCCGGCTATGTAAAAAGAATGAACCCGACAGTTGTAAAAGCCCAACACCGAGGCGGCAAGGGAATGACCGGCGTCAGTACCAAAGAGGAAGACGCAGTTACTCATTTCATTTCCTGCGAAACGCATGATAACGCGTTGTTTTTCACCAGCGCCGGTCGCGTCTTTCAAACTAAGGTCTGGGAAATCCCCGAAGCGTCCAGGCAGTCGCGGGGCAAAGCCGCCGTCAATTTCCTGGCGCTTTCCCAAGACGAACAAATCGCCGCAGTGCTGACCTATAATGAAAAGTCATTAAAAGCAAAAGGTGTAGAAAAATATTTTGTAATGGCGACTCAAAACGGACTTATCAAAAAGACCCCCATCGCCGACTTCAGTTCGGTGCGCCATTCAGGATTAATCGCCATTAAAATAAAGAAAGGCGACGCCTTGCAATGGGTCAAGGCGTCTTCCGGAGAAGATCAGATTATTATGGTAACTTCACAAGGCCAAGCCATTAAATTCTCCGAAAAGGACTCGCGATCTATGGGTCGAGCTACCGCCGGCGTTATGGGCATCCGCCTGCACAAAGACGATCGAGTGGTAGGAATGGATGTCATCAGCAGCGCGCTGGCAAAAGATACCGGAGCCAAAATACTGGTGGTTATGGAAAACGGCTTTGGCAAAAAAACATTGTTAAAATTTTACAAGAAGCAAAATCGGGGCGGCTCCGGCGTTAAAACCGCCAAAATCACCCCCAAAACCGGCGCCATTGTTGCCGCTTTCGCCGTTCAGCCGGGCGCAGAAGAAATAATCGCGATTTCCAAAAAAGGCACTGTCATCAGGGTTTCGCTGGATTCCATTTCCACCGTTTCGCGCGTTACCCAGGGCGTTCGCATCATGCGCGTGGAGCCCGGCGACCATGTCGTCTCCGCCACACTGTTATAAATATGGTTTTACCTAAAGAAGTAAAAAATATAATTGAGGCGCTGGAGAGCGCGGGGTTTGAGGCGTACGCTGTCGGCGGCTGCGTCCGCGATTTCGTCCTGAGCAATGTCAAAGGACTATCCATTGAACCAAGCGACTGGGACATTACCACCAACGCCAAACCGGAGGAAATTCAGAAAATTTTCAAAAAAAGCGTCTATGAAAACGATTTCGGCACCGTGGCTATCAATACTGAAAGCAAAAATGAAACTTTAAAAATAATTGAAATTACTACCTATCGCATAGAAGAAAATTATACCGACAAACGGCATCCCGACGAGGTGAAATTCACCACAAAACTGGAAGACGATCTGGCTCGCCGCGACTTTACCATCAACGCTATCGCTTATGACGGAAAAAAATTTATTGATTTCTTCGACGGACAGAAAGACATTAAAAACAAACTTATTCGCACGGTCGGCAATCCGGATAAGCGCTTCAATGAAGACGCTCTGCGGCTTTTGCGCGCCATTCGTTTTGCCGTTCAACTGAATTTTGCCATAGAGCCGGAAACAGCAAAAGCGATTAAGAAAAATGCCAATGATCTCGTCGCCATTTCCAAAGAAAGAATCCGCGACGAACTGATAAAAATAATAATGACCGAGAACGCAAAACCGGGTATTGAAATGCTGCGCGAATTCGGACTTTTAAAGCATATTTTGCCGGAAGTTGAAGAAGGATTTGCCGTCGGCCAAAACAAGCATCACATCTATACCGTCTGGGAACATAATTTATTGGCGCTTGATTGGGCCGTAAAACACAATTATAAACTTGAAAATAGATTGGCGTCGCTTTTGCATGATGTCGGCAAGCCGAAAACCAAACGAGGCGATGGCTTGGATTCCACTTTTTACAATCACGAAGTCGTCGGCGCCAAAATGACCGCCAAAATTCTTGAACGATTGAAATTTCCCAAAAAATTCATAGAAAAAGTCGTTCTCTTGGTGCGTTATCATTTGTTTTATTACAATGTTGAAGAAGTGAGCGAAAGCTCGGTGCGCCGCCTGGTAAAAAATGTCGGTCCGGAAAATATGGACGACCTCTTGGAAGTGCGGATTGCCGATCGCAAGGGTTCCGGTGTTCCCAAAGCCGAACCCTACAAACTGCGGCATCTGCGGGCGATTATCGAAAAGGTCTCCCGCGATCCTATTTCCGTAAAAATGCTGAAAATCAACGGCGACGATTTAATGGCGATGTTGAAAGTCGATCCGGGACCGAAAATCGGATTTATTTTAAACATTCTTCTTGACGAGATTCTGGACGATCCAGAAAAAAATGGCAAAAAATATTTGTCCGAGCAAGCGAAAAAATTAAATGGCGAGTCGCTTGCCAAACTTGAAAAAATGTTCAAAATGGCGCAGGATAAAACGCGGGAAGCGGCGGAAGAAGAATTCAAAGGCATCAAAAGCAAGTTTCGAGTTTGACACAACGGGCTGTGGTATAGTGGCATTACGCACGCTTCGGGTGCGTGTAATCTGGGTTCGATTCCCAGCAGCCCGAATGAACGAATTGCAAAACAATTTAAAAGACGAAGAAATACTGGCATTATCATTGGAACAGCCGGCGCTGTTTAAGATTTTGGTTGACCGCTATCGGGAGGCCTTTGTCAGAAAAGCGCTGGGGATTTTAAGAAATCATGAAGAAGCCGAGGATATTGTCCAAGAAACTTTCGTTAAAATTTATTTTAACGGCAAAAAGTTCACCAAATACGATGGCATCGAGTTCAAAAGCTGGGCGTATAAGATTTTAATGAACACCGCCATCAGCCGATACCGGAAAATAAGCAAAAAGTGGCAGGCGGAATCGGCCGATCCATTGGATCTTGAGGCGGCCATCGAGAGAAACTTTTCGACCGAGGACTTGGTTTTAGAAGGAGAAAACAAATCCATGGCGGCCGATTTAATATCCCGCTTGCCGAGACCTTTGGCAAGATTGATTTCATTATATTATATTGAAGACAAGCCGTATAAAGAAATAGCGAAACAGGAGGGCATAACAATAGCCGCGCTTAAAATGAAATTGTTCCGGGCCAAGAAACTACTAAAAAATTCAATCGACAAAAATGAATACAAAAAATAACACATTGGAAAAAATAATAATGAGGCAAGTGTATTTAATCTGGTTTATAAAAAAAGCGACACCTCGATTTACGGCGGGATTGGCGGCGTTCTCCGCTTTTGTTTATCTTATCAGTCGCCAGGTTTTCGTCGCCAAGATATTGCAATACGCGGAACAGATTTTGGGCAACAGTTCCATAAATCCGACGGTCTGGGCTAGTTTTGCTTTCAACACATTCGCGCAGACGGAATTCATCGTGCAACTGTCGGTTGTAGGATCTTTGCTGGCAGTTATTTTTGTATTCAAAACTTTTATAGCGTCCGTGGTTCAATTGGCATTGGCAAAAAATGAAACCAATTTAGCAAGACCATCGTTGTAAGAATGTAAAGGTCGCTTACAAACATTTAAACAAACCCGCCCCCGCAACTGCGGGGGCGGGTTTTATATTGAAAAATCCGAATAAATTGCGTAGAATCATTTTATTGCGGGTGTCGTATATCGGTATTACCTCAGCTTTCCAAGCTGATGAGAGGGGTTCGACTCCCCTCACCCGCTTATAATATATGCCAAAAATTTTATTTATAGTTACTCAATCGGAATTTGGCGGCGCCCAGCATTTCATGTTTAATCTCGGTTTCAATATTCAAAACGAGTATAAAATCTTAGTATGCGCAGGCGCCGACGGCGGTGGAGAATTTTTAAAAATCCTGCAAGCCAATAACATCCCTTGTAAAGAACTGAAGCATCTGCGGCGATCTATTTGCCCCATAGATGATTTATTGTGCGTTATGGATATCGCGCAGATAATTAAAAATTTCGCGCCGGATATTGTTTTTATCAGTAGTTCCAAGGCGGGAGCTCTGGGAACGGCGGCGGCAATATTTTGTAGATGGTTCGGGAGAAAATTTACCCTTATTTATCGTATCGATTGGGCTTTTAACGACCCTCGACCGGCATTAGAACGTAAAATTTATATTGTTATTGAAAATTTTTTATCAAAGTTTAGGGATATTATCATTCAAAATGACCAATTTGATTTGCGAACGGCAAAAATTAACGGAATTAAACCGAAACTCGGATTTAAAATAATTCACAACGGAATAGACGGAAATGCGCTTGATTTTTTGGATAAAAATGACGCGCGCAATTTTTTTCACAATAAATTAAATACCGACTTGAACCAATTTGATTTGATTATCGGAACCATAGCCAATTATTACAAAACCAAGGGCTTATCATATTTATTGGATGCCATGGCAGAACTTAGTAAAACCAAAAATATTGGATGTATTTTGGTGGGTGATGGTCCGGAGCGAAAAATACTTGAAAAAATAATCAAACAGCGCGGATTGGAAAACCGAGTTTTTCTTGCCGGTCAAATATCAGACGCCTATAAATATCTCAAGGCCTGCGATATTTTTGTATTGCCTTCGGCGAAAGAGGGCTTCCCGTGGACAATTCTTGAAGCCATGCTCGCCGGATTGCCGATTATCGCCACAAAAGTCGGCGCCATCCCAGAAATTTTGGAAAATGGCGTTAATGGCTGGATAGTGGAATCGGAAAATCAAAAACAAATTGTTGAAAAAATTTTATGGTTTTCGGCGCATCCCGACGACAGACATTCCTTCGGCATTAGCGCAAAACAGCGCGCCAAAAATCAATTTGCCTTGAATACCATGCTCTCCAAATATCGGCAACTGTTCCGAGCCATAATCGACAAAAAAACCAACTTTATTGATTTTGATTAGCGATAGTTTATCTAACTGCTTCCTTGAGGTTTTTGCCGGCGCGGAATTTAGGAACTTTAATGGCAGCAATTTGAATTTTCTCACCAGTTCTTGGATTGACACCGGCTCGCGCTTGTCTAGACGACACCTGAAAAGTGCCGAATCCCGTCAAAGCCACTTCTTCGCCTCGGGAAAGAGCGTTGGTAATTTCATCAAGCGCCACATTAATAACTCTTTCGGCTTCGGCCTTGGTAGAGCCGAGTTTTTCCGCGATTGAGTCGACAAGTTTGTCTTTATTCATTTTTTTTTATATTTATTTAATTTTACAACAAATTACCTGGCATATTCAACCGCGCGGGTTTCCCGGATAATATTCACTTTGATTTCTCCGGGATATTTCAATTCGCTTTCTATTCTTTTCGCCATTTCTTTGGCGAGTTGAATGGCTTTTAAGTCATCTATTTTTTCCGGATGCACGAAAATCCTAATTTCCCTGCCGGCGGCAATGGCATAGGATTTTTCGACGCCCGCGAAAGAATTAGCAATGTTTTCCAATTCGGTCAATCGCTTGATATAATTTTCAACCGAATCGCGTCTGGCTCCCGGCCGAGCGCCGGAAATAATGTCGGCCGCCGCCACGATAAACGATTCCGACGAAGAAAACGGATAGTCCTCATGGTGCGATTCCATCGCCTGAATAACCGCTTGGTCAATGCCGTATTTCTGGAGAATTTTTCTTCCAAGTTCCAAATGCGTGCCTTCAATTTCGTGGTCGACGGCCTTGCCGATATCGTGCAACAGCGCCGCTTTCTTTGCCACATCGGTATTGGCTCCCAATTCTTTGGCGAGCATCTTGGCGATATGGGCCATTTCAATTGAATGCAAAAGAACATTTTGTCCGTAGCTGGTGCGAAACGCCAGCCGCCCTAAAAGCATGGTAACTTCTTTCGGAATATCCAAAATCCCAACCTCATACAGCGCCATTTCCCCAGCTTCCATCACTTTTTTTGAGACCTCCTTTTTGGCTTCTTCCACTTTTTCTTCTATTCTCGCCGGCTGAATCCGGCCGTCGGACATTAATTTCAAAAGCGCCGTTTTGGCGATTTCCCGCCGCAAAGGATCAAAAGAGGAAAGGGTAATGGCTTCAGGCGTTTCATCAACGATGATCTCAACGCCCGTTAATCGTTCCAGCGCGCGAATGTTCCGCCCTTCCTTGCCGATAATGCGCCCCTTCAATTCATCGGAGGGCAAACTAACCGTGGAAGTGGTAATTTCACTGATGTGCGAACGGGCATAACGCTGAATCGCCGTTGTCATTATTGACCGCGCTTTTTTCTCAAGTTCTTCCAGGCGATTTTTTTCCATTTTTTGCATCGCCGCGATCAAATCGGCTTTGGAATCCTCCTCAATTTGGCTCAATAACTTTGCTTTAGCTTCCTCGCGGCTCAAGCCGGAGACCTGTTCGATTATTTCCTCGCTTTTCTTCTTCAAGGCGTCCGCCTCTTGATGAATGGCTTTTATTTGCTCCGCCTGTTTTTCCAAGAACTGCTTGCCGTTTTCCAAAGCGTCTTCCTTCTGTTCTATTTTTTTAAGTTGAACATTAAGACGATCCTCCTGGCGCGACAAAATAGCCAATCGCTCGCGTTCTTGGTTTTTCGCGTCTTCAAGTATTTTTACGGCCTTGTCCTTCGCTTCCAACAGGGCCTCTTTGGCTTGCGTTTTTGACTCTTCAAGCTGACGCTTGATTGTCGCTTCTATCGAGTTTAAATTGCGAGTCGCCAATAACTGGCGGATTAAATAGCCCAAGGCGACCCCTCCCGCCAAGATCAGGGCGCCGATGGATATATCGAATGTCATAGTTGTATTGTTCTAAAATCTTAGTCATTTTGCCAACGCGTAATTACTAAGAGAATTAATAAATTAACGCTTCTATGATAGCAAATAAAAAATCTTTTGTCAAAATTTATTCAGATATTCCAAGAATCGCAGAAAGGACCGACGGCAATTCTTTTATCTCTCTATCGTCGTCAAAATGACCCTTGCCATGTTCTAAAACAATTTTCGCCCCTAATTTTTTCTTATAGATTTTCGAGTTCTCTTCAAACGGCACGAATTCGTCGTTATCTGAAAATATTGCAACAAATTTTCCTCCAAGCTTTTTAGTTTTTTCGTAATTTACTTCTACAGATAGCCATTGACGAATAATTTCTTTCTCTTCTTCGGTTTTCATCGCTATCGACGTCAAACTTACCCAACCGGCAATAAAAACCGCGCCGCCCGCTTTTTCATTTTCTTCCAGTTATCCCAAATACTTTATTATTGTTCTACAGCCCATGCTGTGGCCAATAAAATATGTATTTTCATCGCATCTTCCCACAAGATTTTTCAAAAACGGAACCCATATCTCTATCTTGGGATTACCACTATCCGGCATAGCAGGGGCATAAACTTCAAATCCTCTTTTTTTCAATTCATTTTTAATCCACGGAAACCAGGCATTTTCAGGATAACCTTCCCAGCCGTGAATTATAAAAACTCGTTTTTGCATAAATGTTCGCGTAAATTATACACTATAGCCAGAGCGGGATACCAGAATCGGACTGGCGCCTTGACATTGGCAATGTCATGTACTACCACTATACTAATCCCGCGTTAATTTTTCAAACCAAATATTTATCCAAGCAGTTATCTTTTCTTTCAACTCTCTGCTACAAATAATTATATTACAAATTCCATTAGCCAACCTTTTGGTAGGATGCTTTCCCTTAATATATTGCGTTTTATAAAATTGTGTCAACGGCAAATTGACATTTTTTGTCCAAAATTTTTTACAAGACAATTCGTCTAAATCATTATAAAGAATCAGATATAACCTAATTTTATCTTTATCAATATTGCCGAACTTCAATAGAAATCTACCAAACAAATTTACCATTCGAGCATCAGTATTGGCAAGGCGAACAAGAGATGACTTGCCATTATCTCCTTCAGACCAATACAGCATGACGCCTGCGATAAATAAGTGGTCATTTTTAAAATTATTAAATTCTATTTCAGCTTGACGCCTATAACCAAGATATTTATTTTGCCAAAAATCTTTATGCGCCTTTCTCATTTTTTCAATTCGCTCATTAAAAGTGTTTTCTAAAATTTTATTCTTTATGTCTTCTGACCAGACCTCATTTTTAAACCAACTTGCAAGGGTGCTCTTAGAAATACCTAAAATTCTATTGATTTCGTTATAACTTTTACCAGAGCGTCTTAATTTTATGGCTTCAGATTTTTTCGGATTCATAAGATGTTGCTAACCCATTGTCTTACATTAAGTATAGTCAATAGTTCGTAAAGTAGCAAATTAATATTTGCCAAATTGCCGGTTTGTTGCTATCATAGCGCGGTATTCATATTAATTAATTTTATCTAATAAAATGTGTAAAACTATCAAATTTTCGACTATTTTGGGCATATTTTTAGTAATATTTTTGTCCGCGGTTTTTGGAGCGAGCGCTATTGAAGTAACGCCCGCCGCCGACAAGATAGAGTCCGCCAGAGCATTGCCGGCCGGTTTTTATCAGTTTAATAACCTGGAAATCTTAAAAGGATCTTCTGTTGACGAACTGCCGACCGCCATTGAGACAATACAAAAAAATGAAAAATCGTGCGTCGTTTATGAGAACGGCAAAACCGATTTGCCGCTGTCCTGCGCGTTTAATAAAGATGAAAACAATGGCTACCAAATCCAGCTTGAAGAAAGAACCACTCTTTTGGGAATTAATCAAGAACCGGCCATGCTTTCCGATTTTGAAGCCGGCGACAAAATAAATGTTTTGGGATGGCTTTCCTCCGATTCTAAGATCATTAGAGCCGCCATGGTGAGAAATTTGTCGGCGAAAGATTTTCATCAATCTCTTTCCGGCACTATCAAAAAAGTGTCCGCGGATGGATTTGTGATAACAACGGCCAAAGGCGATGAAATTTTCGTTAAAACGCCGATAGTTGAAGGCGCGCAGGTAACGATTAAGGGTGTTTTTGACAAAGCCAACAATACGGTAAAAAATGTGCTGTCAATTTTCATTAAACCGACGATAGTGCTTCAAGAAAAACCGGCGGAAGCGCCCCAACCAGCCACAACCCCTTCCGCCAAGCCCTCCACTTTATTCAAAAATTTCCTCAAGGTCTTCGGGTTGTAAGATAAAACTGAATAACGCCGCGGTAGCTCAGTGGTGGAGCGCATCCCTGAAGAGGATGGCGTCGGCAGTTCGATTCTGCCCCGCGGCATATTTTTTGGAAAAATAAAGGGGCGGTGAAAACCGTCCCTCTGGATTAGCTGAATAGGATCTCTTTTAACTTCATTTGAATACCACTCAATTCAACTCTATGCCCCCGCATTATTTTAAGTAACTCTAAAATTTTATTACAGTTGACTATTTCGCAAAAATTCTGCGCCGCAACAACTGTATCCCCACCAGTAGATACAAAAGATTGTTTGGGATAGACACTTTTCTCTACCAGATATAGATCCTGTGCTTTAATGACAATATCTGATTGACGCCATTTAGCGCCTAACATTAGAAATGTTCGAGCAAATTGTGATGCCCCGCAAAACTCTAAATAGTCGTCTATACTAAACCCTGACAATATCGTCTTTTCACTATCTACGGGCACAAGCAATGGATAAAAAATCAGACATACTTTCGCTACCGGCTCATAGACATTCAATAATTGAATCGCCCTTACCGAATGATTAATGGTATTAGAACTGGCAACTATGCAAAACTCCATCCCCCCCAAATAGGATAGAAATGCCGACCAGCAAAAATCAGCATCCAATGTAAAGGTTTTATTTTCTATAAAAACCTCAAAACCCTGACGATGATTTCTTGAAACAATAATCGGCCTTGCTTCCATGGCGCTAATCGATTGTTTGAGAGGACCATTATACATGGGCAAATTAACGGATATCTTTGTCGTCAATTTTGGAAAGCTCAATTCTAAAACCTCCTCGTTATCAGTCATTATCCTCTCCCCACATCTTGTGCAATATCCGTTTGATATGTATTTATGTCTTTCCTGCGCCCCAATGATTTCGCAAGCCAGATAAGGAAGCTCCACCGCGCCACAGCTGCAGTGAACCATATTTATTTTTTTGATTTTCAAAATTTTCCTTCCAAATAAATCGTTAATAATATATTGAATATGATTTCGATACTCAATTGAAGTATCGTATCCAATAAATGGCAAAATGTTCATCCGCCGTAATTGATTGACATATTTGTTTATTTGTCCATCAAATGAACGAAAAGAATGGCCTACATTTAGCACCATCTTAAATGGAGCGTCAGTCATTTTTGAAAAAATATCGGCGATAAGTGGTCCAAAAAGCGTTACAAAAAAATCACATTTGCCAGGCGTTATGGGCAATGTTGTAACTATCATTTTCGTCTACCCTCCTTAATATCAAAGAACTCCGTTTATATTCTACGATTAACACTATTCTTCCAAAAAATCAAGCCGGATAAAAAACTGGAAAATAAAAAGCTTTTAATGTATATTTGATGAAAAGAACCATAATTGCAATTTCTCACATTTATGAAAGAACCAATCTTAAAAGGATATTTTAGTGATATATTTTTTGAATTTTTAGTTCACAAAGACAAAAAAAATACCATAATAATACTGCCCGGATTTCCCAGTTCCAATGTTATGGACGAAAAAATATATTTTCTACATAAAAAGGGCTTCAATGTCTTCATACCGAGATACAAAGGGACATACCAGAGTAAAGGAGAATTTCTCAAATCTAATCCCATTATAGATTTGTCTAACTTTGTAACCGAATTAAAAAAAGGCACAGCCATTAGCTTATGGGATATGAGAAGCATTCAGTTTGATACGGAACAAATTTTTGTTTTTGGAGAAAGTTTCGGGGGATCGATAGCGTGCGCCTTAGCCGCCACATCTCAAGATATTAAAAAAGCTGTGATTGCGGCGCCTGTCTGGGATTTCAAAAACCATAACAAAAACCATGATGAACAGGACTTGCGTCATTTGACCACTTTCATAAAGAAAGCGTTTTTGAATTTGTATCGATACAAATTTGATAGTATAGATAAAGAAATGGAAAAATTTAAAGAGGTATCTTTTGAATACTACAAAAATAACTTGAAAGTACCCGTTTTAGTTTTTCACGATCCCGCCGATAAATCCATTTCAATAGAACATTCGAGAATGGCGGAAAAAGCCATAAAAAATGTAAAATTAATAGAAATAAATGCCGGACATGGCTTGTCAGTTAAGTTTCTCAATGAATTTTATCCTCAAATTGAGACCTTTCTAAAATCCGACTAGTGGTTTTTGTTCTTTTATAATAGCCTGCCACTTCAAATTTTAACAATTGAGACAAATAATTAACCATCGCAGTTAAACTTATGTCTGACTTATTTTTCAGAAAATTTTTAAGTTTCTTATAAAATATTTTATCCAATACCTGTATTCTATCCATAGTGTATTTTGCGTGCGGCCTGTACGATCTCTTTATTAGAAAAAAAACATCAATTGAAAGATTAAGTAAATCAAACCTCAGATATTCTTTATTTATTTCCGCATAGTTTTTTCTGTTAAAAACTTCTATTTTATCATACAACTTCCATCCTAAGTGAGATATTTCTTGTTTGTTTATTTTAGTAGTCGAAGAATTTAGCGTCTTTTTAGCTATCTTTCTTAATTCTCCATTGCTTCCAGCAAAACATTTTGAAAAACAGACACTCTCAGCCGTAGGCCTTTTTAATTTTCCTTTTTCAGAAGACAATAACTCTATAATTTTCCAATGAGGATTAAGAAAATAACTTACTTTTATCCCTTCAAAAAATAGAACTCCTCTTTCTCTCTGTTTTGAAGAATTATCTGTTATCAGAAACATATCTAAATCCGATGATTCCGTAAGCCCGCCCGTGTAATATGATCCTGTCGCCAGCGCGCAAATAATTCTATACTTAGCATTCATCAATTTTAAAAATCTCAAAGCTATTTCGGTATATTTTAATTTTAACACTTTATTTTCCATAATAGTTTGTTAATTATGCGCCAAACTTTAGAAAACGGCAAAATAAAAACCCCGCGGGTTTGCGGGGATGTTTCTAATGCAAAATAAATTTAATGCAATATAAACACGGGAAGCATTTTTGCATACTTCCTGCAAAATTTTTCAACGATGCCGGATAAACTATAAAACTCGGCCCTAGTAATCTTTTCCCATTTCCCGCCCATGACTTGGCGGGTAACAAACAATATCTTTTTTTCCGTTTCATAATAAGACGGAATATTCAGAAGAATATCGCAACTTCCACGGCAGAAGTCATATCTCGAGACATCATGCCGCAATACTTCTACCCCGCACTCGGGGCATATATCTTTATATTTCCATCTTTGTATCATATGTCCCCCTATTAAAAGAACTGATCTTATTTTTTTATATCACAAAACTAAATTATCGTCAAATTCGCTATGGACCGTACCGGATTCGAACCGGTCACCTCTTCGATGCCATCGAAGCACTCTACCAAATGAGCTAACGGCCCGAAATTTTTTTGTATAAAAGTTTCGTAATTTCTTCCAATTCTAACTGAATTTTTGCCCCAGCGCAAGTTAAAACACAAACACCTTTATAATCAATTTTTCTCGTCTTTTTTCCTTTGGTTCTTGGGTCTGGTTTGGTTTTATAAAAGTTCCTTTGAGGTATATTAGTGACGCTTGACCAATATTTTTCAAGTTCCTTTATATTTTGATCTACACGATAAGATATTCGACATTTTAAAATTTTTGGTTCGATTTTATAACATTTTTTTAATAAAGAAATATAAAGAAGAATTATATTAGGATCGGAGCTTCCGAGCGATAGTCCGGAATGACCCTTCCACTTTGTTCCTTCGCCAAGATATAACATGGCGAGAGCTATTTTCAATCCTTCTTTATTAAATTTTTTGAGAATTATTGTAGCTTCTTTTCGCACTTCTCTTAGGTATGATTCACGCTTTCTTTTAATAGAAGCGTGTGCCATTGCTTGAGCTCTCGTAAAATTTTTATTGTTAAGTTCTCGGATTTTTGCATAATACCAATCTGGCAAAATTACGCCCTGGCACCAACTTGAAAGCGTACTCTTCGGCATAGATATGCTTAAGATTTTTTGTATCTCTGAATAAGTTTTTCCCTTAGACCTTAGTTTACGAGCCTTTGCACGGATAATTAATCTTGTCATTATCTTAATTGTACCCCAATATACTTACATGTGCAATATTGCTAATGCCCCCAGACCGAATCGAACGATCATTTAGGGTTTAGGAAACCCTCGTCCTATCCATTGAACGATAGGGGCTGAACTTTTTATTTACAATTTTTGTTTTATACCCTATAATATCCCATATATTATTAAATTTCAATTATAAATTTTATGTCAGAAAAATCACCGATTATCAAGATAGTGAAAAAGTGCTCGCCGGCCGTTGTTTCTATTATCATCGCTAAAAATCTTCCCAGTTTGGAAAACTTTCCGGATTTCTCGCCATTTCTTCCATTCGGATTTGACCCAAAAGAGCTCTATAAACAAATCCCGCCGGAAATGTTTGATGAACACGGCCGAGTTAAAATCGGCGGCGGCTCCGGATTTATTACTTCATCAGATGGCTTTATTTTAACCAACAAACATGTGGTAGTCGATCCTAAGGCCGATTATACCGTGGTAACAAACGAGGGTAAGAAATATCACGCGAAAGTGGTAGCGCGCGATCCGATAAATGATGTGGCCATACTCAAAATCGAATGCGACGGAATGCCACATATTGAACTGGGCGAGTCGTCCAATTTGGACCTCGGGCAAACGGTCGTGGCCATTGGCAACGCCTTGGGTCAATTCCAAAATACGGTCTCAACAGGCATTGTTTCCGGCCTCTCACGGCACATTACCGCCCAGGCCGGCGCCAATGGGCAGCAACAGGAATTGAGGGGCGTTATTCAAACCGATGCCGCCATTAATCCCGGAAATTCCGGCGGACCGCTAGTTGATATTGACGGCAAAGCCATAGGCATTAATTCGGCCGTTGTTTTTGGCGCTCAAAATATCGGATTTGCTATTCCTATTAACGCCGCCAAAAAAGCGATGGACGATATCAAAAAGTTCGGGCGGATTCGCGCCCCATTCCTTGGCTTGCGCTATATTTTGGTAGATCCGGGATTAAAAATACGACATAACTTGCCCGTTGATTACGGCGCATTGGTTGTTCCTGAAGCCACTCCGGGCGATTACGGCGTTCTTCAGAATAGCCCCGCTTTTAAGGCCGGAATTTTGGAACACGACATTATTCTTGAAGCCGATAAACAAAAAATCACCCGAGAATTGCCATTATCGGATATTATTCAAAAACACGAAGTGGGCGATAAAATCAATCTGAAAGTTTTAAGGCGTGACGGCAAAGAATTTTCCGCCGAGGTGGTTTTGGAAGAAATGAAATAAAAAAAAGACCTGATCGCATTTAGCGCAATCAGGTCTTGTTAATAATCCGCGACACTGACGACTTGTTATTTTTTCTTGACTATTTCCGAAATCGCCGATGCCACATCCATTGTTTCTTCTTTTTGACTTGCCATTTCTTTGAGTTTTTGTTCCTCGGCAGAAAAAACAATGAAACTATATTTGGCGTTAATCGCGCTGGCATAAGCGAGTTGCTTTCCCAAACTGCGCCCTGTTAAATCAATTTCGGTTGTAATGCCGGCTTCCCTGAACATCTTTGCGGCAATAAACGCAACTGGCAACGCATCTTGATTTGGGTAGCCGATAAAAACTTCCATGGGAGATATAATATCGGAATATCCCTTTCGTTTCTTAATTATTTCGATTAATCTTTCAATGCCAAAAGAGATTCCCACGGCCGATGTCGCTTGGCCGCTCAATGTCTGTATTAGTTGATCATATCGACCTCCGCCCGCAAAACTGCCAAGTTCTTTTTGATTAATAGATCTAATTTCATAAATCGGCCCCGTATAATAGTCGAGGCCGCGCACCAAGCTAAAATTAATTTGAATAGGCATACCCAAACTACTTTCGGTAAGCAAATTGGTAATCTGGCGCAACTCTTCAACCCCCTCCATCCCGACTTTGTCGTTGGTTAGAAGTCGACCAACTCGATCAAGCTTCAATTGGTTGTTGCCATCGATATCAACCCACTTCATTAATTCTTCGAACTGTTCCATCGGAATTCCTTGAGATTCAAACTCGCGCTTGACCCCCCCAATTCCTATTTTGGCCAACTTATCAAGCGCTCGAAGCGCTCCGGCTTTGCGATCATCTTTAATATTCACGCTCCTTAGCTGGGCTTCAAGTATTTTGCGATTATTAAGCAAAATGGTACTATCGGAAACTTTAAGTTTTTTCAAAGCCGCCGCCGCCATAGTCAATAACTCAACTTCGCAAAGCATACTTGTTGAACCAACAATGTCTGTGTCTGCCTGTAGAAATTCTCTGAAGCGCCCCGCCTGTGGTTGCTCATATCTCCACACTTTACCTATGTTGAATAAGCGCAGGGGCTTCTTAAGCTGAGGATTGCCAGCGATTATGCGGGCCAATGAGGTCGTCAATTCAAAGCGCAGTCCTAAATTTCGACCACCCTTATCCTTAAAGGTATAAATTTCATTCGCTATAGATTCACCGCTTTTACCCACTAAGGTGTCGAGATATTCAAAAGCCGGGCCATCCCATTCTTTAAAACCATAAATACCGTACATTGAAACCAGCGTATTGATAACGCCTCGTCTTAACCCCATCTCTTCCGGGAGAAAATCCCTTGTTCCTTTTGGTGTTTGATATTTCATTGTTATCCTCCTACGCACATTAGTTGCGCTCCTCTTTTCGCCGCATAACTGGCGGCTTCTTGAACAGTGACATGATTGCCCGCATATATATCAACTCTTTTATGATCCTTGCGTAATTGTTGCGCAAAGTTGATTAAGCTGTTCGCTGACCCCTGACCGTAAAGAACAATATCCGCCGAAGATTTATTAAGCCAAAAATAAATTTCCAGATTAACAAGATTTTGTGGATTTTCCGCCAAGCAACAAATTCTTTCCAGACCAAAAGCAAATCCAACGGCCGAAACTTCAATATTTTTGTTTGATAATCTGCCAATAAGTTTATTATAACGACCCCCGCCCGCAATTTCAACTATAATCCGATCATTAACTATGGCATCTATTTCAAATACAGCCCCCGTGTAATATTCATGACTCCTCACTACTGCAAGATCGATTACCGCTGGGATGTCAAGTTTATTAAGTTCGCCTGCAATAAAATTAAGATCGCGAATCGCTTCCGAACAATTTAAGAATGACATCTCTTCACAATTTATAGACTGCCTGATTCCAGCGAGACAAAAATCCCACTGACTTCGAGAATTTGGGCTCATTGCATATACCGATAGAATTTTATCGGCTTTAGCAAGCTCATTATCTAATCGTTTGATATCGTTACCCGCACGAGATTCGGCGATAGCGTCGAACACCTCTTTAAGAACAATGGTCCCCCGATATGGAATCATACATTTCTCACAGAGGTGATTGAAAATACGAATATCGCCTAATCTAACTTTGATTTGGCTTTTTGAAGCGCCAATAGCCTCCATACTGTCTGCCACCATTATGATAGTTTCGAGATCCGCATATCGATTTGAAGTGCCGATAACTTCCATCCCCACTTGCGCAAAACTTCGAGTTTTAGTTGCTGACAAGTTTGATATGGGCTCATTACGAAAACAATTCACCACATAGTAAATCTTGAGTGGAAAATTAATCCGCAATTCTTGTTTCGTATCAATCTGGTTGGCCAACCAACGAGATGCCGATACCGTTCCTTCTGGCACCAACAATGCCCGGTTGAAAATGGGAGCATTGTCATACGAGCGCGCATAGTCACAAATATCCAATTGAAATGAACATTTTTGGTCCCACTCGGGCCATGGCGATCCGCCTACCACTCTTTCACTAAAACTGTCGATGCTTTCAATCATGGAAAGCTCAATTTTGTCATACCCCCAAAGTTGAAATGTTTCGGAAATTTTGGCCGCTACAAATTCACGTAATCTTGCTTCGTGACCAAATATGTCTCGAAAACCATCGAAACTTGCTTTCGTGCTTTTAAACATTGTCCGCCTCCTTTCCAAAAAGAATTGTTGTTAAAGACCAAGTAAAAATCGCCTAAATTCCCACACCCTGACTATGCGAATGATATACAGAAATGAATTGATTTCGTCAAATGGGTGCCCAACGGGATTCGAACCCGTGATGAGAGTTCCACAAACTCTAGTGTTAACCGCTACACTATGGGCACCGCATAAAAACCGCGTTTTCAACGCATCATGCAATGATCTTGCGTGTGAATTTTAGTCAATCAAATACACTTCGGCGCCTTCGCTTATTTTATCACCAACTTTCAACCCGATCACATCGCCCTTCTTCGCCGATTTTATATTTTCATGCTCTATCTGCATCGACTCCACAACCTGTTCAGGCGCGCCATCTTTATCTCCAAACTGAATCTTGTCGCCAACGGATAATTTTCCTGACAAATCGATAATGGCCACTCCTATATTTCCGTAATAATGCGTGATTTTGCCTATTTTTTTCATAAAAATATATTAATGATAATTATTTGCCAATATATCACAAAGCAAATCTTGCCGCAACTCGATGGACCTAGGCGGAATCGGACCGCCGACTCGTCAATGCGAATGACGCGTGATGCCACTTTACCATAGGCCCTAAAACATTCTTTCAGCCCTGTGTCGGGGCGCCGAGAGTCGAACTCGGGCTAAATCTTCCCAAAAGACTCGTGCTACCACTACACTACGCCCCGCCACCCACATAGTATATTTTAATTTTCATTGAATTTCAACTTATTTTGTGGTATTTTAGTTTTGGAGTTGTTGTATGAAATCCGCCTGTAGCTCAATTGGATAGAGCAGGACGCTTCTATCGTCAAGGTTGGGGGTTCGAGTCCCTCCGGGCGGACAAAAAAAGAAATGCAGGTTAAATTCCGATCGGTTCTAAACATGCATTTTGCATACGGCAAATGCGTTTGCCGAAACATTGCCGAAACAATTTGACTATAATAAATTACGCCTGTTATAGTTGATAAAATACAATTAGGGTTAGTTCTTCCGATAAATAATTTAAATAAATGCAAAGGAGGATGCGATATGGCAAATGGCAGAATTTGCGGATTTTGCGGAGAAGGCGGTTGCGGCAACGACTTGGAACTTTTTAATCATAAAGGAAAGCGCTATGTGCCGATTTGCAACAATTGCGTTAAGCTGATCGAAAACATGACAGTTTGCCATTGCATCGGCTGCAATCGTTTGTGGTTGGAAAAAAAATTTTGTCGTTTGAACGAAACTGTAAATTACGCGAACTGTGAAAAATGCCGATCAATCGCGGCATAAAAATTACTCCGCAATTGCGGAGTTTTGTTTTTGCAGTATTCCGTGAAACTGGAATATAATTTAATTATGACAACGGAAAAACAAAACACCGGAAAAATCGGAGAAGACATCGCGGTAAAATTTTTGGAAAAAAATAATTATAAAATTTTGGAAAGAAATTATAGAAAGCCCTGGGGTGAAATTGATATTGTCGCGTTGTCTCCCTACGAGAGATCTCTCGAAGATAGAGATGTTGAAGAAAAAGAATTGGTTTTTGTGGAAGTAAAAACGCAAAATGAAAAATTCGAATGGCGTCCGGAAGAAAATATTGGATTCCATAAAAAACGACAATTATCAAGAATAATTTCGGCATATTTAAAAATAAAAAAAATTTCTGAAAATCAAAATTGGCGCGTCGATGTCGTGGCAATAAAATTAAATTTCAAAACAAAAATCGCGCAAATTGAACACATCAAAAATGTTATGTTAAACTGATTTTGTTATTCGGGGCGGTTAGCTCAGTGGTAGAGCGCTTCGTTTACACCGAAGAGGCCGCAGGATCAATCCCTGCACCGCCCACAAAAAACTCCCCCGCCTTAGCGGGGGAGTTTTTTGTGCAGTTTTGTTTTTTCTTTTTCCAAACTCTACCTCGGAATGATTTCTTTCCAGCCGGGGAGGCCTAATGCGTCGATATCAATGGTTACCGAAACCATGTTCGCGATATTGGATTTGACGGATTTTTTGAGTCGTTTATTATATAATCTATATGATAACTTTTCGCTCTCATACCAGAGACGACATACCTTTAAGGGTAATTTGGCTGAACAACAAAAAAGCGACTCAATACGCCATAGACAATCCCGGCCATAAAACTACCATCAAAGAGCAGAATAAATGGTTTGATAACTATGAACAAGAGTCGCGTTTAAAACGAAAGAAGTTTTTCACAATTCTTTATTATAATAGGCCGGTTGGTTTTATGGGGCTTTCCAATATTGACCCAGAAAAAAAGACTGCGGAAATTTTTATTTTAATCGGCGACGATGGTCACAGAGGAAAAGGTGTCGGTAAATTTTCCGTTGAATATCTTATTGGGATAGCATTTAAAAAAACGGGGCTTAGACGGTTAATGTTAGAAGTAAATAAATTGAATCATCCCGCTATTAAGCTCTATGAGAATCTTGGTTTCCAAAAAATAGGAGAAAATGAAACGGAGATTAAAATGATTCTTAAAAGCTCAAATCTTGCGTGATATTTCGTTTTGTGGTATATGTTAGATAGTTTGTTCTTTAAATAAACTGAAAAGGAGGGATGGCCATGAAAAAGGTTACAAGGTCACGGATTAGTAAAAAGTCACATGTCGTATGTCGTGGGAACCGGAAGGTTGTTCGCGCCAGTCGTGAAGCTATCGGCGCCATGAAGTATAAGGCCCAATGACGCTCCATTGGTGTCGCTTCAATCGACCAAGCGGAAGAAAAAAACCTTCCGCTTTTATTTTAAAATATTCTGAAAGGAGAGGTTTATATGAAAATCTACGAACGTAATGGCAGGTACCTTGTGATACTTGGCCACATTCCGCAGTGGTTGGTTGTAGATGATTTTGGTCTCAGCATTCTTCGGCGCATCGTTAGTAATGATCCCCTTGAGAGGATTCAAAGTCAGTACCAACCGGATCGGCGCGAGGAAGTTAACGCAACTTATTATGAGCTCCTACCACTCGTGAAGCAGATGACAAATCGGGATTCGCCAATTATTGGAAATGTATTAACCGCAAAAACAACAGTCGCGTTAATATCAATCACTAGAAATTGCAATCTCCAATCGATTTGTCCGCATTGTTATGTGGATGCTGGAGAATCAAAGGCGCCAGAGCTTACATGTGAAGAGCACAATCGTTTGGCTATTCAGATTCGACAATGTTTAACGCCCGATTCGACAAAAATCTACAAAGTAAATCTGACTGGCGGGGAGCCATTTTTTCATCGCAAAATTATTCGGATTATTAAATCCTATCGAGACGCGGGGTTGGAAGTCAACATGAGTACGAATGCCCTTTTAATCAAGAAGTCGGACATATCTGCGTTGAAAGATGCTGAGGTGGTGCTTTCTATATCTTTGGATGGCGCTACGCCCTCAACCCATGATCGAATTCGTGGCCCTGGTTCTTGGATAAAAGTGACGAGAAAAATTTGCGAGTTAGTGGGCAGTGGAGTTAAAATTGGGATTAATTGTTTGCTTCATGAAGGAAATTTTCAAGAGCTTGAACAAATTGTCGCTCTAACTTACAAGCTGGGCTGTTCCGGATTTAATCCGATTAATCTTATCCAACTGGGCAGAGCATGCCGATCAACTCTTTGCCGCGTATCAGAAGTTGAAGTGTTTAGACGGATAGCAAATTATCTGATTAAACACCCCGAGCAATTACATCTGTTTGAAGCGTCTTCGCTATTTTCTTCGCTGGGAGCGGCATTGCTTGTTGGTGTTACTTGCGAAAGTTGTGGGGTTGGAAACCGTCCATGCGTCTACATAGATGAAACTGGTAGTGTGTATCCATGTCCGAATACTCAACGGGAGGAATTTTCGCTCGGAAATATTCGACGGAGTTCGCTATTTGAATGCATTAGAACAGACCACCCGGTTTTAGAGCGACTTAAATTGCTACGAGTGGATACTCTAAATGATCAATGCAGTTCTTGCGATGTCCGTTTTTTCTGCGGAGGAGATTGTCGTGGAGAAACATATAATGTAAGTGGTAATCTTCTTGCTCCCTATGTAGCATGTGCCGATCGCCATGATTCGATTATTGAATTAATGTGGATAGCCGCCGAGCATCCGGAACTTTTTAAAAATCGCGCCGATGAATACATCACAAATCTTCATTAGCTCAAAAGGTTCTGGAGCGACACGTGGGACCATTAAATACGATACAAACTTCCGATTTTCAAAAAAAGTCGGATTTTCTTTTTTTGAGAGCGATTGTTTCGCTCAAAATAGGTTCGGAGTTTGCGCAGTTTTGTTTTTTCTTTTTCCAAACTCTACCTCGGAATGATTTCCTTCCAGCCGGGAAGGCCGAGCGCGTCAATGTCAATGGTTACTGAAGCATTGGGGGAGATAAGCCCAGATAGCGAACTCGAGCAGGTTAAATTGTATGTAATGCTTGGAGGAGGAGACGGATAGATATCTTTTGCGCCGCCAGCCGCCATAGAACCGGTCCAATCGCTTTGCGGTTTCGAGGCGGATGTCGTACACGAATCAGCGTAGGTACTTGACCAAGTTAAGTTCGTTTTACTACCCTGATAAATTTTGTTGAGAAAGCCAGGAGTAACAGACAAAGTGGCTGTGGGCGAACAGTATGGCGTGGTTTCCTGGCGAGTGCTAATTTCTCTTTTCCCGGCGTTATTATACGCCTCTACTTTATAACTGTATTGAGTATGCTGGTTAACGGTATAATCGGTATAACTTGTGGCTGTGCCGGAAGCCGTGGCGTAATCCTTCCCATCTTTTTTTATTGTATAGCCGTCGGCGCCGGCCGAAGCAGTCCAAGAAAGCATCACTTGATTACAGGTGGATGTAATGCCATCGTCGCTCGGATTCCAATTAAAAGGCCCCGGCGGAGTTTGGGACTTGGTAAATTCCGCGTTTACGGTTTTATCGGCGTTCATGGTAACTTTGCAAGAACCTTTGCCTGAACAATCGCCCGACCAGCCGGCGAAAGCGGAGTCCTCGGCCGGAGTGGCCGTCAAAGGAACTACAACATCAAAATTATAGATGTTATTGGCGCTAAGACAGGAACCGCCACAAAAAATGCCTCCATAAAAATCCTCAACCCTGCCCTTGCCGGCGCCGGATTTGGTGACGGTAAGGGTCTTGGCGCTTGAAGCGAAAGTGGCTATCGCCAATTTATCTTCATTCATGGAAATGGCGCATTTATCACCATTATTGAGACTGCTGCAGTTAATGCCGGAACCGGACCAGCCGGTAAAAGTAGAGCCGCTGGCTGGCGTGGCGGTTAAAGTAACCGAAGCGCCGATATTATAGGTATTGGAACATGTAGTGTAGCTTATGCCATTAGAAATGCCACAATTAAAACCTCCGGCATTCACGCCGCCCACCGTGCTGGTAATCAACCCCGAACCGGCGCCGGCCGTAGACACGATAAGATCCGCCGAGGTCTTCTGCGGAGTTTGAGATGCCGCCGGACAGGCCTCCAGCCCGCCTGTTTGAGTGGGCCCCCAAAGAACATCGCCCATACTATAGGCCTTGGTGTATATCCACGGAAAAGTGGCGAGATTAGCCGTTCCAGCTATGGGTGGATTTTTGGCGCTTAAAAATTTAGCCGGAGAATAATAAATAGATGGTTCGCCGCCGATACAGCTATTTTCATCATCGCACAGTTCCTCATTTTCTACCATCCAAGTATAATTCCCTAAAATCTTGGCCGCGTAGAAAATATAGGAATCTTCGGGAATGCCGTATGTGTCGGGAAGAACACAAGTATTGCCCGAACATTTTGAATGAGGATAAATCGCCAAAAGATTCTTCTCCGGTCTGTCAAGTGCAAGACCCCCGCCACCATAGCACGGATCGCTATCGGATACCGCCAACCCAGGACCGAATGCGTGCTGGCTACTACCCTCATTATAGCCGCGGCAACCGGCAATCCCCGTAAACCATTTTACTAATGCCATTTGGTCTGTTTCACCCGTAGTGGGATTTACAAATTGAGAAACAGGCGCGGTAACGCGGTATAAAGCGATTTTATTTTGCGTTTCGTCTATGGAAGTCGGCGTCGTCGCGCCCTCTGTTACCGGAACGCAGCCCACACCGCTAACCATCACATACTGCCCATTTGGATCGGGCTCATAGCAGTAATCATTATCATCCCTATTCGGTTTATACCTTTGCGAGCCAGCGGGGATTGGATTGCAAGCGAGTATTGGATCATCATTATCGTCATAGCCGCCCGACGCGACACAATAGGTATCCGGCGCAGTAACGAATCCCTGATTGAAAGAGGGAATGTAAAAAGTGGGAGAAATTGAAAATTGCTGGGTGGCGCAACTCGCTTGCGTTATCGGTTCGGTCGTCGGCATCACTAAAATAGCGTCTTCATTCCCGTTGCAAATTAAATTGCCTTCGACGCAAGCTGCAACAACCGTAGCGACGCCTCCTATTGCCGCGGCGCCCGCCACGGTCAGATAGGTGATAGTCGTAAGAGCATAAGTATTTATCGTTATGTTGAGTATCGCCCCTACTGGTGCTAAAGATTCCAGTGACGCCAAAGAGGTTAGCCCTAAAAATTCAGTTTCTCCAATGGACGTAGCAATTGTAACGTCATATGTGCTCCAAGTAGCTGCATCGCTGATATACGAAAGAAGCATAGGGTTGGTATATGCAACATAAATTATGGCTGCAGCCACCGCCACAGTAACCACAAGCATAATATTGTCTTCTATAAAACTGACAACGCTGTCAAAAACGCCTGTAACCGCGTCCACAAAGCCATCGGCCCGCGCTGTCGGCGCCGACATTAAATAAAAAGTTACAGACAGAAGCAAAACCAAGACAAAAAACTTGTTTTTAGAAAGAAACATAATTATTATTTAAATATAATCCCACGCGGCAATTATATCACAATTGCCAAACCAAGCGTTTGTGGATAACTTAATAGAATAAAAATGAAAACGCCCCGCAAGCTTGCGGGGCGTTTTAGTGCGACTCAATTTCTTCCACTTCCCCTTCCTCTCTTATTTAATTATTCCGTGATAATTATTAATCACGGCGTTGGCCAGAAGATCGTTTAATCTCCTTGCCATATGCTTGGCCGTCGTCACATTTCTTTCAGAATTGGGAGCAAATAATGCCCCCAACGGATCGGCATACCCTGTTAATACGGATGCCATAGGAATAGGAACTGTAGTGCCGTCTTTTATGACATTAACCACGCCCATGAAATGAACCAAGTTTGGTGTGGTCTTCTGGGCTATATTTATCCTGATTTTCATTGGCGACCCACTGGCGACAACGACTCTTCTTTCACGAAGCGCTTCCGGAAACTTTTCCGCCAAAGTCTCCATAACTCGATTGGAGACTTCATCGTTCCTTAGCGGCGAGGATAGATCAATAGAAAAACTCGCTTTGCCGCCACCCAAATCCTTCATGATGAGATTCTCATAGAAAAAGTACCCTTCTATGGCCACTGTTAATACTTCCCCCTCTTTCAACGATTCCTTGGAAATTGGCACTAGACCGCATCCCGCCAGAAACGCTAGAAAGCTAAGAAAAACCAAAAAAACCCATCCAACTCTTTTCATCTTCCGCCCTCCTTTCGTCTATTGAATAAGCGTTCTGTCGAACGCGGCGCCGAGGATGTTGACCAAAGACGGCGCAATTTTGTCCTTAATCAACTCTTCCTGCCGTCCGCTGGACAAACTCTCAAATAGGACGCCAGCATCGTAGGTGAAAACCGTTTTCCCGGTGGCGGCCACTCCGTCCACCACAATACCCGTAAAACGGGTATAAGATACCGGACCGCCCTTTTGTGCGCCATATACCTTAATCCGAAATACATTAGGCGCACCCTCTTTCATAACGGCGAAGCCCTTCTCGACAAGCTGCCGTCGCAGTTCCTCTCTAAGGATGAGCAAGGATTCTCCATATTGGCCTATGGATACTTGCTCGCCTTTTTGAAGCCGCGAGGCGATCTCGTCCTTGAGAGCTTGGTTAGCGTCCATGTGCTGGCGAATTGTCTCTAACTTGCCTTCAGGAAGGGGCATCACCTCGTTTTTTTCCAGGTCCACAAAAACAACTTCGAGGGCTACCCTCTTTTCCAGAGCGAACGCCGCTTCATGGGGATTGTAACCCCCGCCGGCCAGAAACCTTTCCTCGGCCAAGGCGACGCCCACGCTACCAAAAAACACAAACAACAAAATACAAACCAAATTTACTCTTTTCATCTTTCCTTCCTCCTTTCATGCCCGAATTTCAAATTTCATTTTAAGATGTTTTGCCAGTTTATTAGCCAAATCTTTAGCCAGCGCTTTAGCTAATGACTTGACGACAATTGTTGGCGTGCCGACTTTGCCGCCGCTAATGGTGGACAAAATCGTAGTGGCACTTGCCGTCACCAAATGCGCCGATTCCGTTAATGACATATAAACCGCAAATGTCTGGTTTGGGATCTCATACGCCATTCTGATTGTTATTGAGGATGGCGCTTTCAATCCCTCACTTAGAGTCGTTCCTTCTACGCCGTTGCGGCGCAATCCTTCCAGAAAATTCTCCAAAAACGCCCGCGATATTTCTGACGAAAATTCGTCATTTCGCCGATTGGCGCAAACGACCGCGTATGCGCCTTGATCGGACACGGTATTGATCGGTCGACCCTCAAGAGTTTCAAATTTTATGGACTCGTAAAAATCCACAGACTTTATCGCCAAATAAATCGGGAATTTTGCCCGACCTTCGGCAAGCGCGATACTCGCCAAAACTAAGCCAGCAAAAATCATCAAAAAAACCAATCCTATTTTTTTCATCTCCCTCGCCCTCCTTTCGAGCAAATTTATTGTTAAATTGTTAAAAATCTTTCCTTTTGGTCTAAAAATCACCCTTTTATTTCCTTATTCAAATCTCCCCGCATTATACAAACCCCCGCCCCGCTTGTCAAGTTAAAACAAAACACGGCTTGTTCCTAGTATTATTTTTAACTTTCTTGGTTTTTCCTTGTAAGGATTACTAATACTGCTGTCATTGCACAACGTCCCTGTTTATTATCCCATGATTCTCAAGAGCTAATAACCAACTAAAAATGTTTGGCCGCTTTTTTTGTTTGATGTATTTTAAAAAGTGGGGCCAAAGAGTCCTGCCGATTTTTTCGACATTCATATAAGCAAAAGTAGATTGCCATTTGGGCCATTTAAGAGGGCGTATTTTAAGAATATTTTCACCATGGGCTTGAAGTAAAATCGCGCATACTTGATCGATGGAATAAATCATTTTTTTTGGATAATTTCTTTTTACAATTTTATAGATTGTCGTTTTTTCCCATGTATAAGTTCGGAAAAGAATATGAGCGGTCTCGTGAGCAACGCAGAGCCAAAGATATTTTGGAGTGTTTTTGAAATCTATCAAAATTTTGTTATCTGAAAACTTAGCAATATAACCAAGCGATTTATGTTGAATAATAATCGATATTTCGCGGCACGGTTTTATGTCCTGAAAAAAGTTTTTAATGAAAATTTCCGCGGGATTATACTTGTTCAGTAATTTCATGAGTTCTTCTATATTTTTATGGTTCTTTTTTGACTTGATTAAAAATTTGTAGAATTGCATATACATTATAATATAACAGATAAACAATAAATTAAAAGGGGAAGCAAAGTTCCCCTTTCGTGCTTTTAGTCGCCTTATGTGCTTGGGCACAGGCATGTACAACAACTCGGACAACCTCCATAAGAATCTTCATCTTGTCCTCTTGTGAAACACGGGGGAGTATCCAATTGCATGACAATGCAAGCAGTTGGCGTCTCCTGTGACGTTTCTTGGACATCTTTTAGAATCGGTTCTGGCATTGGTTTTCACCTCCTTTTTATTGTGACATTAGAATCTAATAAAACATAAATGCCCGCCAATATGCTTATTACAACCATTGCTATTTATATTTTGCCCTGTAATATTGTGGACAAACGCCTTTCTGTCAGCTTCGGACGTAGTTTCGGTCGCCACTGGGCATTCTCCGGCACATACATCAGCATAAGCGCAATCTTGGCATCCCTTTTTTATTTCCCTCATGGAGTCGAATAACGGAGAACTGTGCCAAATTTCTTGAAGAGTATTTTTTCTAAAACTGCCAGCATATTTTCTATAAAGAATACACGGTGATACATTGCCGATTTCATTGATAGCCATGCAACTTCTACCGCCTGGACAACCGATAAAACTTGGCATAGCCACCCTTTTCGATACACAGCGTTCGCATTGTTTCCTAAGAATGCCTTCAGTCGCGGTAATATGGTTCTTCGGATGGCTTTCAAGTGATTGTTTGACCAATTGGCGGGCTTTTTTAAACTGCTCCAAGTTCAAAGCATTTAAGTTTTTCCCGCGGCCGGTTGAGCAAAGCTGCACTACCTGTACTTCATTTACATCGTAGCTTAGGGCCAAGCCAATAATCTTGTCTACTTCCAGATAATTGTCAGTTAAGAGAGTCTGGCTTACTCCAACATTAGGAATGCCGGCTTTTTTCAGAGTTCCCAAAGCTTGTAGAGCTCTTTCAAATGAACCCTGCATGCCTCTAATCTTGTCATGCGTTTTGGCGGTTGCGCCGTCTATGCTTACTCTTACAATTTGAACTCCCGCTTCATAGAGTTGTTTGGCAATGTTTTGGTTTACAAACCATCCATTGGTACTCATCATGGTTGTTATTCCATACCTTTGACATTTGTCTAAAATCTGAAAAAAATCTTTTCTCATTAAAGGCTCACCGCCTAGGAAATAAATATAAAATATTTTATTTTTTGCAAATTGCTCAATAACGGAAAAAACTTCTTTTGTAGTTAGTTCGTTCTCGCTCGCTTTTCCTGATTCCGAATAGCACTGCTTACAATAAAAGTTGCAAGTCTTGGTGATATCCCACCAAGCAAAAATTGGTGCCGAAAGAAATTTTGAGTATCTTTTTTGACTCGAAGGAATACTCCGCATTGTTGGTTTCATTCCATAAGGTATTTGATTTTTATGGAAATTCTCGTTTTTTGACTCGGATTGTTTCAGCACTGAAGAACATATTAAGTCTTGAATAAACTTCCTTACAGTTTCTTGAGCATTCCCGGGGTATTGCTCCAGGATTGTTTTTTCAATGACACTGCCGTTCTGTGCTAGAAAATTTATTATTCTATAAGCTGATTTGTTTAATTCTACTACCATAGCGCGCGATGGAATAAATGCTAACCCACCGAATGTCTCTGGCCTGTATTTTACCGTTGGTTCAATTGTAATATACATATACGGCGCCCCTCCTTTCTGGCAAAATTCTGTTAAATTGTTAAAAATCTGGCAAAAACCACCCGTTTATTTCCTTACTCAAATCTTCCCGCATTATACAAACCCCCGCCCCGCTTGTCAATGGTGGATTTTTGGCTGTATTCTACAAAATTTTCGATAGTTTCATCACAAGGGTTTCTGATAGATATTTATTTTTAGGATATTTTTTGATTCCTGATTTTTTGAATCCGCATTTTTTATAGACCTTTATAGCTCCCCAGCTTTTTTACTATTTTTGATACATTAATAAAAATAAAAAAGCTACATTTCTGTAGCTAGATTTTGAATAAAGTAGCAGAGCATCTCTGCGGCTGTTGGATTTTCTGTCATTTCATTTTTTATAAAATAAGGCGACATATTAATCTTAGCGGCTTGCAATGAGACGTCTTTAATCTCCACGTTCTGTTCCTGGATCAATGCCTCTAAATCACATTTTCTATCTGAGCGCTCCCGGATATCTTGCATACGGCGACATAAAATGGTGTATGGTTCAGCAATTAATATCGCTATCCCTAAAATTTGATTTTTATCCCATGGTTGAAGCTCTCGAACGCTACATCCTGATAATTTTGGCAGGTCAAAATACATAAAATACCCATCAGCCACCCTAATTGTTTTTGGATCTTGACGGTCTATCTCGTATAATCTTTGATTCATCTTCGCATGGAGATCTAATCTTGTACTTTCAGACAATGTTTGTAATTCGCCCATAGTTGTCGCGTCAGTCAATTCGCAAAGAATAGTCGCCCCATTAATTAATTCTATTTTAATTCCGCATTTTCGCACTAACTTTTCCACCTCGATCACAATCTTTGACTTGCCAACTCCGGATACGCCACCCACATATACAAACATTGGTCACCACCTCCTTTTATTCGAAATATTAAAGAGCTTTCCACTGCTGAGGCAATGGGCCATTTGATTTTTTATAAATATACTTTACAAGCTCCCCCAATATATCTTTTTTCCGATCAATATTATTTTCTTTATAAAAATCTTTAAGAATGTCATAGAAATTACTATCCAGTTTATTAAGCAACCCAAACATTTCGTTTGGTTGTCTTAAAAATTCTCCATTCAATTTGAGGAATAATTCTATAATATTTTTCACTAATAAGTGGCTATCCAAACCAAAAGCTAAATAATCTTCATTTTGTACATCTCGTTGAACCTCTCCCCAAAAATCATCTATAGAATATTTGTGCATCAAAACTTCACTACTCTTGTATTTAGTTTTTAATTGCAGATTATTCTTTGCAACAGATTGAATTTTCTTCAAAACTTCTCCTCTCTGAAAAAGAATTGCGCCACAGGCTATCATGTGCGAGGTTATTCTTCTCAATGCGTTTTTATCTTTTTTGAGACACTCCTTTGCTTCCGCTACTGTATTCAAAATAATATCAACGCGTATTCCATTTTTTATAAAATTAATCCTTGAAAATTTACCCTTTTTATTTAGCAGAATATAGATATCAATATCGGAATATTGATCAAATTTATTTCTTGCCGCAGACCCGAACAACATAATTCCCAAGACGTTTTTGTCTTGTTTATATTGTTCTATTACGCTACTACAGATTTTTTGAATAAGTTTATTCATAAATAAAACAGGACTAAAGGAATTATAACATTTTCCCTTAGCCCTGTAAAGCCACTTTAGTGGCAGTTGCTGGGCGACTGACAGGTGTTGAGTACTTTGCTTTTAGGCAAGGACTTAACAACTAATCCGAATAGCCGCTTTTTCTGTTTTGTTTTTTTCATGGGCATTACCTCCTTTCTATAGAATTTTTCTATTTGCAGTTTAAGAATTTACTTCATGAAGTTGCTCCAAAAGAAGTTCCTTAGTCATCGCCCGATAAAAATCACACATGCGATCAACTTTTAAGGTTTTTGCCGCGCGGCTAAATTCTTGAGTGATGTTGCATCCGCCACCGCACTGGCCCTCAATTATGCACCCTCTGCACATCTCCTTTGCCCCAATAGTATGAGTATTAATAAAACGATGATATTTCTCCCCAGTTTTGTAAAAAGAATCCATTTGGTCCAGAGTTCCAAGTTTTTCAATACTGTATCCGCAACTATAGATATCTCCGGATGGACTAATGCATATGCTGTTACCGCGAACAGCACCGCAAAACGCGACATGGGAATCAAGCGGCGAATCATTTAAATTTTCTACGGGACGAGACCAAAACCCAAATACTGTAATGCCATATTTTCGAGCATACCGCCGCATCCGCATTAGCGTTTTGACAATGCCTCCAATAGGCATCGCCACCATGCCAATAACATCAATATCTATGCGAACTTCTCGCATTTGCCATTTCGCCGCCCAATCAATGATTTTCTCGCTGAGATAGGGAAAATTATGTTCATTTACGGTAATAGTAATACCATTCAAAGAATGATATTGAGCCATAAGATTTTCAAATCCCTTAACAATAATATTGAAAGTTTTTCCCCCTGCCTTAGTTAAACGAACCTTGTCATTTCCGTCGCTAAGACCATCAATGCTTAAGGCGGTTCTGACATTATATTCTTTCAACTTTTTTGCAATTTTGGCAGTAATAAGGGAGGCATTGGTATTAATTGAAAAGTTGAAAAGAAATTCTTTGCCATAAGTTAACTGGCAATATTCCAATATCAGATTAATTACCGGCCACGCCAAAAGCGGTTCGCCGCCGCCAAAATTCACTTCAGCCACTTTTTTTCCATGTTGGCGGAGAATCCCCATATACCGATCTATCGCATCTTTGGCAATTTCAAACTGCATAAACTTTTTCGAATTCTTTATGCGATGGGATGTTTCAAGATTATTAAAATGAATGCAGTAGGCGCATCGAAAGTTACACCCTTCGGACACGATTAAACTAAGATAATTTATGAGCGATCCATTTGTTATTGTTTGCTCGCGCTTTTGCATTCTTTTGGATAATAGCGATCTTTCATCAAATCCTTTCGGAATAAGAAAATAATCCACTATCATTTCCTTAAGATATGCCATTTCGTTATTATCAAACTCATATTCTTCATAAACCNNAATTTTTGGCCTCCCGAAAAGAGAGTGCCATATAACCGCTTCGCTATTATTCTCAACAGTTTGCAAAAACTGCGATTTAATCAATGGGGTCTCCCGACTAATCTTCATCTTTTCCGCCCTCCTTTCCTAGCAATTGTTTGTTAAATTGTTAAAAATCTTTACAAAAACACCCTTGTTTTCCGCTTTTCAACTATGTCCGCAACATACACTGCCCCGCAAAGTTTGTCAATGGCGAAAATAAAGGGTATAATATTCACATGAAAATGAAAACCACCAAAAATAATATAAAATTAAACATTACCGTAAGCCGTTGGGCGAATTTTTATTTTTTTGTTCAAAATCTATCCGAATGGAATAATAGAAATAGAAAAGATTATAACACCCTATGGCAAGCGGAGCTCGATCCGTTTTCCGAACGAGAAAAGAATGCCTTGAAAGCATTCAAAAAAGTTAGGTTGCGCTATAAATCGAATCGAGGCGAATTCGAGCGCGCCTTTTTTACATCGAAAGAACCATTAAAACAATTACAACTTACTCTTCCGACAGACGAATTTATTGTTATCAAAAAAGTTTTCGCTTTGTTCAAAAAAAAGTTTGATATTTTATATAAAAAGGATTTTCCGCTTTTGAAAAAATGGCAAGAAATTTTATATAGAAAAATAAACAAAAAATCACTGATAAAATCAATAATCTCTCCGATAGAAATTCTCTATAATGCCACCGCTCCAAAAAAAACCGTAGATATTTATTTATTGCTTTCCGCGCCCAATCATACTGGCGGCGGCGCGAATGTAAACGATCAGAGCGCCAGCATTGAAATTTCCCGCTATCCTACGCAAGGCATAAATCATGTGTTGGGAATCATTTGGCATGAAGTGATACATTTATGTTTTGAAAAACAATATTTTGTCCCTTTGCTTGTCGAGTATTTTGGTCGCGCAAGCAAATCTATTGGCTTGATAAGCGAAATCGCCGCGAGTTCTCTTTTGCCCAACGGCATACTCGGGCAAAGTATTTTATATTCTTTGCCTCCAAAGTTTCTTAACATAAGAATCCCAACCAAATTTAATAAAAAGCTGATGAATATAATGGGTGGCTATATGAAAAGTAAAAAACCTTTGGATAAAAAGTATATTCAAAATATCTGGACTATTGCCAAAGTTTTACAGAATAATTGGCAAAAATAAAAACAGATGAGAAAAGAAGCTTACAAACAAAAACAATGCTATTGGGGGGGATTAAAACCAAATTCTACTCTCAAAAAATATCTGGTTAAATTCCCTAAGGGAAAAACTCTTGATATCGGCGCCGGTAGTGGCAGAAATAGTGTTTTTTTGGCTAAAAATGGTTTTGAGGTAGAAGCGGTAGATAAAATCGAAGAAGAACTGGAAAAAATTAAAATTACAGCAAAAAAATACCAATTGAAAATCAAAACAAAAGCGTGCAATGTAAATGATTTTAAGTTTGGAAAAAACAAGCATTCTTTAATTGTGGCAATTCATTCCTTGGACTTTCTCAAAAAGAGCGAATTTGGCTTGATAATAAATAAAATTAAAAAATCAATTATAGCGAATGGATTCATATATCTTTCCGTTTTTTCAACTAAAGATCCAATGTATAAACTGATAACGGAAAAAGGAATCGGACAAATTGAAGAAAATACTTTTTATTTACCCAAATCTCAAACTTATAGGCATTTTTTTACCAAAAAAGAACTGCGAGAAAAATTCGAAAATTTCAAAATCATTATATTAAAGCAAAAACAGATATTGGATAAAGGACACGGCGAACCGCATCATCATGATATAATTGAACTACTGGCTCAAAAAGAAAAAACGGCGAAATAATCCGCCGCTTTTTAAGCCAAATGCCAACATTGCGGATCGGGACTAAAAAAATCACCCGAAACTCCATGAGATACCGCTCCGCAACCGCGACATCTGTATAATAAAGGACAATTTTTACACTTCTTGTAGCGAGTCAAATTTCTAAGGCGATTCAACTCTTTGGACATAATGAATAAATCAAATAAACTTTGCTCGGGGACCTTTCCTATCGGACTCTCAAAACGACGACAGGCATAAACCGTGCCATCGGATAACACCGAAAGGCTGGCAACCCCTAAACTGCAACCGCTGATTACAATTTCTTGTTTTCTTATTCGTTCTATTTGCCGTTTTTCCTTTATAGAACATTTTTCGTAAAAGTATAATTCCCATAAATGGTCTTTAAATACGAATTTTGTTCTCGGATAAGTTATGGATAAAATTTTGCGAGCATTGTCAACTTCTTCCAGTAGCGACCTATATTCTTCGGGAGTGAACATTTGTTCTTTATATTCCTCCATCGACCAACCGCTGGGCTTACAAAATCTCGCAAAAGCAAAGGCACCAAAATTGTTTTCCATTATTTTTTTCATCACCTCGATTAAATCGGGAGCGTTAAATTTGGACAGAGTAAACATGCAGGTCGGTCTAATACCCGCTTCTTTTAGAATTCTTGCGGCCCTAAATACATCATGATAGCTGTCATTTTTTCTCAAAAAATCATGTTTTTCTTCTAGGCCATCTAAACTTAACTGATATTTGCGCACGCCTTTCGTTTTTAATCTTCCAGCCGTTAACTCATCAATAAAAAATGAGTTGCCTAAAATATCAATGGCAGTTTTTGATTTATGTTTTTTTGCCAATTCATTTATTACATCCAACACTCGCCAAAAATCAGGATGGAGCATAGGATCGCCACCGGTCAAAACAAAAATAGGGTTGGCATTAAGCTGCAAAACAGTTTTATACATGTCATCAACTATCAATGATAAAACATCGATGCATAATTCTTTCTGTTGATTCTCTTGAATGTATTCCGACTGATACAAATAACAATGCTTGCATCGTTGAGAACATCGATCCGTAATATGCCATTGGAGATAAAAATTCGGTTTACGAGTTTTCATTTCTGACTCCTTAATAAATAAGGCCGGATTCTTTTTTCGAATTAGGCCTCGGTTGCTGGGCGATAACTAATCGAAATCGCAAGTCGGATCCGCCTGGCAAGGGTCACTATAGCAAGCCACCTGACATGCAGAACATGTAGAACGTGTTACTCTCATCCGTCTCTTGGGTAAAAAGGATATCTTTAGGGACCGTCTCCAGTAATTATACTTGCCCAAAACCTTCTTAATTTTCAAACTCCTTATCTTTTTCATCTCTCGCCCTCCTTTCAGGCAAATTTACTTGTTAAATTGTTAAAAATCTGGCAAAAACCACCCTTTTATTTCCTTATTCAAATCTTCCCGCATTATACAAACCCCCGCCCCGCTTGTCAAGGTTTATTTTTTACGCCGTAATAATATTTTAATAAAAGGTTCTATGTCGCTTATGAGATTTTTGATTTTTAGCGACATGGGATATTTATATTTTTTTTTGAGTTGAGAAATGATTTTTTTATGCTCCGGATAGGACATGGTTTCTTTTTCAAAAACATCCAGCCAAGTAGGAGAATTTTGAACCAAGGAGTTGAAAATTTCCGATATGTGCCATACATAAATGCTATTTTCGGAATGCTTATAACGGGGATAATTTTCGCAAAAATAATCATAAAACATAAAATGAAGCAGCTCATGCGCAATGATCGCATTTACATATTTCTTGTTTTTATATTTTATAGGAATCTGAAATGTTTTATCTTCGAGAAATCTTGGAAACATGCCCCAAATAGTCGCATAAGCAATATACTTCCCCTTTGGCCATGGCCTGTTATGAAAAAGATCTTTGACCAAATTAAAAAACCTGCCTTCCTTTTTCTTCCAATTAGTTTCGTAAACCTTAAAGTTTGCGGCAGCGACTGCGATATTTTTTTTATATAATCCCTCAATGTATTTTTTGATAAAAAGATAATCGATATCGCTCTTTTTTTTGACTATTTTTCTCAATTGCGGATGCTTTTTAAAAATTGCCCATTCCAGATTTCTGCCATCATCAAACCCGGCTTCTTTTATAAAAGCTTTGAAAGTCGGCAGGTCTTTTTGAGCGTCAATCTTGAATTTTACTTTTGGATTCATAAAAAAGAGGGCGAGTATGCCTCGCCCTCAAGATACCACCATAAAACCATTTTCTCAAGTAATAAGCTGAGCATATGTCTCCCAAATTAGCCACTCAATGGTCATTTTGCCATGAGCGCAAGCGCGCTCGTCTAGATTCCAACGACTTCCAGTTTTTAGTTCCGCGCTCGCCGGACAACCGCCGCCACAGATGCCCATCGCCGGGCAATCCAAGCAATCTTTCATAAAAAACGGCGATCGCCTCTCCCATTCCTTAAAAAGACCAGCCGCCACCGGATCGCTATCTTTGTCTATAACTGACCCTCGAAAGTAAGTGCGCGGCTTTACGAAATCCTGACAAACGCCGATTTGGCCATCGGGAGCAATAACCAGTTGATTGCCAATCACGCCGCAGTCGGCATAAATTGGTTGTCTATTGATAAATGCTCCGGCCTTTCTCATCATGCGATCTTCATACATTCCGAGCTCTCGAAATTTCTCAAATGCGGCGATTTGGCATCTAACAGCGTCGGAATAATAATTCGGAGGCAAGAAAATATTCGGGTTAAAATGCAGGATGTTAAGACTAATACCATCAACCCAGCCAACCTCGTCGGTCAGAAAAGCCAGAAGCTTATCAAAGTGCTGTACGGCTTCGGAGGTCAATGTTACCGAAAGGCCAACCTTGGCTTTATATTTTTTAAGAAGACCCAACGCTCTCATGATAGCGGCAAAAACATCCAGCTCCCCATCCTTAGTCTTGCGATAGAGATTGTTCATTTCGTGCGGACCATCAATAGACACCCCCACTGTCACTCCTTTCTCGGAAAAAAACCTGGCCATTTCGTCATCAAGAAAAGTGCCATTTGTCACAATTGCGGTCTCGCACACTGATGGAAGAATCCCACGAGTCTTCAATCCACATATGTAATCAACCGCAAATCGCACCACCCCTCCATTCATTAACGGCTCCCCGCCATAAAGATGAATCACCTTTTTCTTTTTGGGATCGCCATATCGAGCAACCATTCTCGCAAAAAGATCCAAAGCGTCCCGCGCGATTTCAACGCTCATATGGACCGGATTAAATGGTTCAATCAGAACAGGGGAATCCTCAAAACAATAGCCGCATCTGAGATTGCAGTGGTCGGTTACGAGAAGATACATTAGTTCAAGCGTGATTTCTTTTAAAAGTTTTTGCCGCGCCTCTTCAAGATATCCAAAGTCATCAAAATCATCGGTAACCAAAATGCCCTCATTCATAAGAGCTTCCACAATATCGGCTCCGACAGATTCTTCAATTTCGCTTATTTCTTTGGACATCCCAATAAGCGGTTTGAGAGAACGAAATGTCTCTTCAGGAAGAAATACCAGCCCCAAAGAGATAGAATGAAATAATGCCGCTATCCCTGGCCGATTAAAAAAATTGGCCCAACGAGACATTCTAACTATGGTCCGGTTATTCATAAATCCTCCCACATGATAAGTAAAAGCGGGAACGAGTTTTTTCGTCCCCGCGGTTCTAACCGCGGCTTTAGCGGCGGTTGCAGACAGTATAGCAGCAACTCTCCATGGCCCAATTCACAAAATCCGGATTTGGGCCAAGGATCTTGCCAACTACTTTTACCCTGTCTGCCGGTTTAACCACAATCAGCCGTACTTTCATCTCTCTGCCCTCCTTTCGAGCAAATTGGTTAAATTGTTAAAAAACTTTCCTTTTATCCAAAAACCGCCTTTTTATTTCCTTATTCAAATCTTCCCGCATTATACAAACCCCCGCCCCGCTTGTCAAGCGCGAAATTTTTCAAGAATGAAGGCGGGCGGCGAGGGCGAAATTGAAAAAATAGCGGTTCAAGTCCTCGAGCGTTGTTTTATATTCTTTGCCGCCGAACATCGCATCAGCTAGCAATTCGCGGGCGCGAATGATTTCCTTGAGCCGAAAACGCCATCTGGGGTCGGCTATTGTTAAGTCCAAAAGCTCGAACGCCCTGTCAATGGCATTGTCGTATGATTCTCGGTTTTTATCGCGCCAATTGAGCGCGCGGCTTATTTCGCCACCGACATTGCCCAATTGTTCCATTAAAGAAAGTTTTTGCCATCCGCCGCCGGCTAATTCTTTATGTTGAATAACCATAAATTACAAAATCAGCTTGTTGATTATATCCCTGATTTTTATTTGGATTTCCAAATTTTCAACGCTTCTGGATCTGTTGTTTTGCGACGGCCGCACATTTATCATGGAATCAAACTCGACGAATCCATTATCAGATTTGTTTATATGCAAATTTACGCCCCACAAATTTTCCTGCTTCGAACCCTCTTCCAAAAGCAATTTTTCTTCATCGGCATGTAAATCGCCGCCGATAGCCATAATTTCTTTTTCAATATCGATTACGGCCTTTACCAATTCGCCGAATTGATTTTCGGCGATTTTTCGCAATTCATTTTTTGAAATCGAATCGTTTACAATTTTTATCGCCATAAATACTTAATGGGGATTGATATTAAAAATCGCTTTTTCCCGGACATCTTTTTTGAGTCGGATATTAAATATCGTGGTCCAAAAATTTAGAACCTTTTCAAACCAAACGCCGCGTCCGGGATTTTTGACAATTTCTTTTATTTCCTCATCAGAATATATTTCTTTAAGCCATTTAATATCATCCCATGTGCCATAGTTTAAAACTTGAGAAATAACATAATCTTTGTCGCGATCAAAATTTATAGTTTTTATATCGTACGACCAGAATAGCCACCGCATTTTTTGAGGAATTTTTTTATTTTTAGTCATTTTTTTGATATTTTTTTACTTCCTCTATTAAAAATTCTTTTATTTTTGGCCAAGAAGCGGTGCCAAATAGATATAATTTTCTTTGCTGTTTTTTGTCGGCATCGGCAAAATAAGTCAAACCGCGAAGACCGACATAAATATTAAATTCTGGATATTTTTGTTTTACAAATGAAAAGATATTTTCAAGAGAAAACTCCTTCATCAAGAAATAAACATCCACAAAGTCTCTTCTGGTTCCTCTATCGGAAACTGCAATTATTTTCATGGCCGCTATATCTTGCTTTGAAGCAATGCGAAGACCGTTAATTTCTGCAGGAGGAAACACCATTGGGTATGAATAGTAAAAAAAACTTGCGGCAACTTCGTTTAATTTCACTATAAGAGTATCTTCCGCTTTCTGTAAAAGAATAACTTTTTCAAATCGCTTTCTTAATTCCTGATATAATTTCGCGCTATCAAACTTCTTATTTATATAAAAATCGAAATCAAGGGAAGTTCGATGGCCGATCTGCAAAGCCAAAGCGGTGCCGCCGGCCATATAAAAACCCTGTTTATTTAAAAAACCGAGTTTTGATAAAAGTTTTTTTCTTTTTGGGTCTAAAATTTCTAAACGCATATATATTTTGTATTATAGCATAATTTACATAAATTTACCATAGTTTTTTGGCGTCAACTTTGGTAGAATGAATCCATGTTTCTGCCGATTTTATCCGCTATTTTGGGAATCATCGCTTTTCTGCCGATTAATTTTTACCCGGCGGGACTTGTTTTTTTGGCTCCGCTTTTTATTTTTTTCCTGCGCGAACAAAAACTCCGGCGATTGATTTTAGGGACAGCTCTTTTTCGACTGACCTTTGGCTTGGGAACCGTTTACTACACTTTAGAGCCGATTTTCTGGCTGACATCGCTTCTCATATTTTTTGGTCTGCCGATATCGATTTGGTTAATTAAAAAATTTTCCGCGCGATTTCATTCATTATTTGTTATCCGCTATTTATTATTCATTGCCTTGCCTTTTTTATGGACTGTTTTCGACCTTCTCCAAGCCCGATATTCTTTACTGCCGACCTATATCATCACTGCCGGCAATAGCTTGGGGTCTTCGCCATTTGTGGGACTGGCTGGCATAGGCGGTTTGGTTCTTCTCACATTTTTTGCCGCCTCAATCAATACATTGATCGCAGCAACAATCGCCGCGCCTCCCCTGACAAGGGAAGAAAAAAAGAGGGGTTTTATTCTAATCGGCGTTATTGCCATTCTTATTTTTTCCGCCTACTTTATTTCCCAATACCGGCTCCAAAAAAATGCGTCTGAATATGATAATCTCCCCAATTCGCTAAAAATAGCGGCGATTTCAACCAATGAAAAATTCGAGCGCGGGCAATTTGAAAAACTCAAAGCCGAATTGTCCGGCAAACAATTAGATTTGATAGTTTTTCCGGAAGATATTTTTTCCTCCCGAGCGGATTTATTTGATAGCCAGCGGGAATTTTTTCAAAATTTGGCGAAAGAATTAAACGCGGACATCATAACTGTTTTTGACACCATTTCGGAGGGGAAAAAATATAATTCCGCTATTTTGTTCGGCAAAAATGGAGAAATCGCCGGCGTTCACAATAAAAACCGCCTAACTTTTATCGGCGAATACTGGCCGTTCGGCGATTGGCGGCTATCATTCTACGATTGGCTGGCGAAAAAAAATCCAAAAATTAAGAATTACGCTGTTTTTGACATTAAAAACGCTTACGCGCGCGGCGATACCAATATGTTAAAAATAAAAGAGGCGAATTTTGCCGCGGCTATTTGTTTGGAAATCCAATATCTGTTCGACATCAAAAAATACCGAGAAAACAGCGCGCGATTCGTCGTTAACCCGACAAGTAATCGCTGGATTGGGAAGGGCGCGAAACATTTTCTTTACATCTCCGACAATTTGAAAAAAATAGAAGCCGTTTGGCTGAAATTGCCGATTGTTTCCGGCGGGGTGAAGGACTTCGCCGGCATTATTTTGCCCGATGGCGAGGCGTATTTCGTCAACTACGAAAACAGCCCCAAAGATTGGGGCATGTTCTTCGGGGAAATAAAATACTGATTTATTGAACTTTCAGCAAGCGATAATTCGGCAAAATGCCGGATTTTATCAGCCACGGTCCCAAGACAAAAGTGGCGAAGAAAAACCAAACCAACGAAAACGCCACTAAAATCGCGCCTTCTTTGCGGTGTTTCTCATCCATTAACACGGCAATGCCGTAAACCAGACCGCCGACAACACTGAAAAGTGACATTACGATGCCGATCCAAAACCATTTTTTATACAACGCAAATTGATCCATATATAAATTTTAATTAAGAATAATTTGTTTACAATTACATTATAGCATTGACGCAACCGGAAGTATTGTGGATAACTTCCCGACGCTATTTTCTTCTTTTGCTATGAAACGCCTGATGGACTTCGCGGAGTTGTTTATTTGTAATGTGAGTATAAATTTGGGTGGTGATGATGCTGGAGTGTCCCAGGAGTTCCTGCACCGAGCGGATGTCGGCGCCGTTCATAAGTAAATCGGTGGCGAAACTATGGCGTAAACTATGCGGGGTGATTTTTTTTGAAAGCCCCGCCTTGGCGGAATAATGTTTCACCATGCGCTCAATACTGCGGGAAGTGAGACGCAGGTTGTTTTCTTTGGCGGGATTTTTTCCGCCTCTAATAAATAGCGCCGGATCGATATCGCCGCGTTTTTCAAGATAATTTTTCATTGCCGTTTTGGCGGTGTCCGATAAAAAGACCAAACGAACTTTATCGCCCTTGCCCCTTACGGCGAATTCTCCGGACTTGAAATTTATCGAATCGCGATTCAAAGCGCATAATTCCGAAACGCGAAGGCCGGTGGAAAACAATAATTCCAAAATGGCGCGGTCACGCAGATTATCGGGCGCGTTTAACAGTCGCTCCAGTTCATTATTTTCCAAAAAAATCACCTGCCGTTCCGACTGTTTACCCAGTTCAATTTTATCCGCCGGCAGAATTTTTACATCGCGTTTTGCCGCGTATTTCAAAAGATTTCTCAAAGCGATGAGATAATAATTTTGAGTATTTTTTTTCAAACCAGCGGGTTTGCCCCGAGCATTGTCGAGGGGTCGAGCGGGTTGTCTATTCAGCCACAACCGATATTGCCTCACCAAGTCCTGCGAGATTTGCTCCGGCTTGGAGATTTTGGCAAAATCCAAAAATCGCTTTAAATATCGCTCGTAATTAACCCGCGTCTTCACCGAGCGGTTTTTTTCAATCTCCAAATAGTCCAAATAGTCCTTCAGAAGAGTTTTTATATCCATGCTTCCATTATACAAGACTTTACGAAAACAAAATATCATGCTACTATCTACTCCATAATGCTAAAAACCAAGGTAAAATCAAAAATAATCGCCGAGCATAAAATTCACGACACCGACACCGGTTCGGTGGAAGTGCAGACGGCGATTTTAAGCAAGGCCATCGACCAGTTGGCCAAACATTTGAAAAAAAACCCGAAAGACAATCATTCACGCCGGGGACTTTTGGGAATGGTGTCGAAAAGAAAGCGGCTTTTGAATTATTTAGTCAAAGAAGACGAAAAAAGACATGGCGCTTTAATTAAAAAAATAGGATTAAAAAAATAATAGAGAATGTCGATAATCAAGCATAAAGACCAGCGCGTCGCCATCTTGATAGATGTCCAAAATTTGTATCATTCGGCCAAGAATCTTTACAACGCGCGGGTTAATTTCAGCGAAATTTTGAAGGCGGCCCTAAGCGGCCGCAAATTGGTGCGAGCCATCGGATATGTCATCAAGACCGAAACCGGCGAAGAAACGGCTTTTTTTGAGGCGCTAACTAAAATGGGCATCGAAACCAAAATGAAGGACCTGCAAATTTTTCCCGGCGGGATGAAAAAAGGCGACTGGGATGTCGGGATGGCCGTTGACGCCATCCGCCTCGGCGAAGCGACGGTGGACGCCGTGGTGCTCGGCACCGGCGACGGCGATTTCGTCCCTTTGGTGGAATATCTCAAGGGCCGAGGCCGCCAGATGGAAATCATTTCCTTCGGCCGCTCCACTTCGGCAAAATTGAAAGAAGCCGCCGACGATTTTATCGACATGTCGGCCGATCCCAAAAAATTCACCATTCCGATTAAAAAATCAAGAAATATAAAACCCAAAATAAAACAATGAAAGAGATCAAGAAATACTCAGTTGATTTTGCCGGACAAATCTTAGAAATAGAAATAGGCAAACTGGCGGGACAGGCCAATGGCGCTGTAACCGCCCGATTGGGCGATACGGTGGTCCTGGCGACGGCCGTTATGGCCAAAGAGCCGAGAATCGGCGGCGATTTCTTCCCATTAAGCGTTGATTATGAGGAAAAATTTTACGCCCGGGGCAAAATTCTCGGCTCGCGATTTATGCGGCGCGAAGGCCGGCCGTCGGAAGAGGCGGTTTTGAACGCGCGGCTGATAGACCGCGCCATCAGGCCCCTTTTCAACCAAAGCGCCCGAAACGAGGTGCAAATCGTAACCACCGTTCTTTCGGTTGACGAAAAAAACGACCCCGATATTTTAGCGATGAACGCCGCTTCCATGGCGCTGATAACTTCCGACATCCCCTGGAGCGGCCCTATCGCCGCGATCAGAATCGGCAAGATTAACGGCCAATGGATGCTCAATCCCGCTTTCGCCGACCGCGAAAACGGAATTTCCGATTTGGTGGTTTCGGTATCTTCCGATATGAAAATTAATATGATTGAAGCCGGTCCTTTGCAGGAATTGAAAGAAGAAGAACTTGTGGAAGGAATTGGTTTCGCACAGGCGGCGCTGAAAAATTTAATTGATTTCAACAAAAAAATCGCCGGCGATTTTAACACACCAAAAGCGATTGTCGCCGTTGCCGACACCGATTCAGATTTGAGAGATGAAGTTGCTAAATTTCTTAATGCCGACAATGCGTTGGAAAAGGCGATCTACGATTACAGCCGAGACAAAACCGAGCGGGAAAACAATTTAGGATCGCTTAAGGACTTGCTCAAAGAGCATATTGCGGGCATTGACGAAAAAAAAGTAAGAATGGCAGAGATTATTTTTGACGAGGCCATCGATGAAATCGTCCATAAAAACATTTTGGAAAAAGATAAACGGCCGGACGGAAGAAAGATGGACGAACTCCGCAATTTATCTTCCGAAGTCGGATTCTTGCCTCGCACCCATGGTAGCGGTTTGTTCCAAAGAGGGGAAACGCAAATTCTGTCGGCGCTGACATTGGGTTCGCCGTCGGACGAACTGATAATAGAAGGCATGATCATCTCCACCAAAAAACATTTTATGCATCAATACAACTTTCCTCCGTTTTCGGTGGGGGAAACCGGCCGAATGGGCGCCCCGGGCAGAAGAGAAATCGGCCACGGCGCTCTGGCCGAAAAAGCCCTTTTGCCGATGATCCCAAAAAAAGAGGATTTCCCCTACGCCATTAGAATCGTTTCCGAGGTTTTGTCGTCAAACGGCTCGTCGTCAATGGGATCGGTCTGCGGTTCCACCCTGGCGCTGATGGACGCCGGCGTCCCCATCACCAAACCGGTCGCGGGAATAGCGATGGGATTAATGAGCAACAAAAAAGGCGATTACAAAATTTTAACCGATATCCAGGGGCCGGAAGACCATCACGGCGACATGGATTTTAAAGCGGCCGGCACTAAGGACGGCATCACCGCCATGCAGATGGATGTGAAAATAAACGGCATTGACATTAAAATTTTGAAAGAGACGCTGGAACAGACCCGAAAAGCGCGTCTGGAAATTTTGGATAATATAACTAAAACCATCGACAAACCGAGAGCCAATTTATCGCCGTTCGCTCCGAGAATCATCACCCTGCAAATTGCGGTTGATAAAATCAGGGAGGTGATCGGATCCGGAGGCAAAGTTATTAACGAGATTATCGCTACCACCGGCGCCGCCATTGACATTGAAGAATCGGGGCTGATATTTATCACCGCCGAAAATGAAGAAAGCGGGCTGAAAACCAAAGAAATTATTGAGGGTATCGTTAAAGAATATAAAGTCGGCGAAATTGTGACCGGCAAGGTTGTCAATATTCTTGATTTTGGGGCCATCGTGGAATTCGGCAGAGGAAGGGACGGGATGATTCACATTTCGGAACTGGCGAACCGCCGCGTGGAAAAAGTTACCGATGTCGTTAATATGGGCGACGAAGTAACGGTGAAAATTAAAAGGGTTGAAAACGGTAAAATCAGCTTGTCCCTCAAAGATGCTGGCACGAAATAGACATTTTAAATGAATGACATATAATACATTTATATGACAACAAAAAGAGAATTTACGGCGGTATATCAAAAACGCGGCAAGTGGTATATCGCTTGGATTGAAGAAATCCCGGGTGTAAACACGCAAGGCCGCACGAAAAAAGAGGCGCGAGAAAATCTTAAAGAGGCGCTGGTTTTGATTTTGGAAGCGAATAGAAAATTGGAAAAAGATAAAAGCCGCAATTCAATACGGGAATCTTTAATGGTCGCTGTTAGTTTATAATGAATTTTAATGAAACGCAGTCAGTTATTGAGACATCTAAAAGATTATAATTGTGCTCTACTTCGTGAAGGGAAAAGACATTCTATCTTTTATAATCAGAAAACAAAAAGAACTTCCAGCGTTCCAAGACATCGAGAAATAGATGATTTCCTTGCAAAGAAAATCTGTAAAGATTTGGGAATTCCGGATCGTGTGGATAAGTAAATAAAAAACATCCCGCCGCTGCGGGATGTTTTTGTGCTATAATAAAATCTATGGCGGAACAAGTTCAAAATTTGGTGGAAAATATTATCATCAGAACGATGAAAGGCGACTTGAGCAAAATGTCCCAAGCTATTTCAGCGCCGTCTTTAGCCGATGTTGCGGCAAGTAAATCTTCCGTTGAGACGAAGAAACAAAACCCGGTTCAACAAAATGCGGCTTCGGCACCAGAACGATCTGCATGGACTTCGGCTTCCCATGAAGCGCGAATTCCCGCATTAAACGTCCCCGTGCCGAAATTGCCAGCCGTTGAGACGAGGGGACAAGGTCTGGTTCAACAGAAGTCAATTTCGGCACAGGGACGAATCATCCCCCCAAAAAATATCCCTGAACTGCCCCTGAAACCACTTTATAAAACCACTCCGACCTGGATAAAATTGGGATTTATCGGCTTGGCCGTAATTGCCGCCTCTCTTTCGGGACTTTTCGGCTACTGGAAATATTTCATCAGAGATAAGGCGCCGACAATAATTCCTCCAACGGCAACGACCACCGTTCCAATTTTACCGACGGCCCCGACAGCAACTACCACCGTTCCGATAAAATTCTTTAATAAACTGCCAAATAAGTCGGTGACTATTGATTTGCCGTTAAAAACCGCAGACGCTTTGATAAAAGCGCTAAAATCGGAGGCAAAAGTTGATGAAACCCGCGCCTCGGTCAAACAAATCAAAATAACCTACAAGGGAGATCCGCTAATAACCGAAGAATTTTTAAGCATGATGTCAATTTTCACCCCCAAGGACTTTTTGCTGAATTACGAAAAAGAATTCGCTTTCGCTTTTTTCAACCAAAAAGAGGGAGTGCGGCCGATTTTAATACTTAAGGCAAAAGACGCTGATTTCGCCAAGGCGCAAATGGAAAGTTGGGAAAAAACATCGCTCTCCGGCGACATCGCGCCTTTATTTCTCGACAACGCCGTATCGCCTAAACCCCAATCGACTTTCAAGTCATACTCATTTATCAATCAGCCCGTGCGTTATTTGAATATAGGCAAAGCGTTCGCCTCATTAAACTACGCGCTCTACGAAAATTACCTTGTTTTTACCGCCTCTAGCCCCGGAATGTTTGTTATTTTGCAGGACCTGATCGGCCAAGGAGTTTCAATTGACTATCTGAAATCTCTTGAGGCATCCATAAACAAATTTGTTAAATAATCCCTTGTGGATAACTGGGGGTTGACGGGGGTTTTGCGTTTTGAGAAAATAGCAGTAGATCCTTGTTTCTGTTCTACGATTCTCTCGGGTGTTCGCACCCGATACGGCCATCTGCTGGCCGCGTTTGATTGGTTCTTTTTATCAAAACTTAATAGGTCTCGACCATAGAACGGATACGAGGCTCAATATGCAAGAATATGAAGGCACACAAAGGCAGATGTGAGCCTATAAATAAGGGCACCAACCCATTTAATAAAATTTTAGGGGTTCAACGGCGCCCTTTTTCGTTTCTCGTACCTTATTATTGCTTTCTATTTTTATTTTTGATATTCTGAAAACATGTTAGACCAAAAAACAATTGAAGAATTCAAAACTTCTTTGGAAAAAGAACGGAGTTTGCTCACCAAAGAACTGGGAACCATCGCCACGCCAGATTCTAATCCGAACATGAAAGACAATTGGAATGTAAAACATTTTGAGTGGGGAGAAAATCAAATTACCAGCGAAGAGGACTTGGAAAGCGGGGAAAGCGTCAATGAGAGCGACGAAGACATGAAAAATAAGGCGCTTTCCGACCATTTGGAATTGCGGCTGAAGGAAGTTAGGGAAGCATTAGAGCGGATTGACGGCGGAACTTACGGAATTTGCGAAGTTTGTCAAAAAGAAATCCCCCTTGAGAGATTACAAGCTAACCCCGCGGCAAAAACCGACATGGAACATGTCAGTTAGATTGTATTCAGCCGCTTTAAGCGGCATTAACGCGAGAATAGTGGAGGTCGAGTGCGATCTGGCGCCCGGCCTTTTTAATTTTTCCATTGTCGGACTGCCGGATATGGCGGTTAAGGAATCCAAAGATCGCGTTTCGGCGGCTCTGAAAAATTCCGGCGCCGCGCCGCCTTCGCGGCGCAACAAAAGAGTGACCGTTAATCTGGCGCCGGCCGATCTGAAAAAAGAGGGACCGGCTTACGATTTACCGATTGCCTTAGGATATTTGCTGGTATCGGAGCAAGTAAAATTCGACCCCGAGAAAAAATTGTTCGCCGGAGAATTAGCGCTGGACGGCGCCCTAAGGCCGATTGACGGCGTGCTTTCTATCGTCATTGAAGCGAAAAATCGCGGTTTCCAAACCGTTTTTGTGCCGTCGACCAACGCCGCCGAAGCGGCGTTGGTGAAAGATATTGAAATTATCGGCGCCAATAATTTAACCGAAATAATGGAACATTTGGATGGTAAAAAACTTTTGTCGATCAGCAAGAATTCCGAATTGAGCGATATCTTTGCCAAAAATTTGGACAGCGATCCTGAAATTGATTTGGCCCTGATTCGCGGACAGGAAAAAGCCAAGCGGGTCCTGGAAATCGCCGCCAGCGGCAATCATAATGTGATTTTTTCCGGCCCGCCGGGTTCGGGCAAGACCCTGCTGGCAAAAGCGCTGGCGTCGATTCTGCCAAAATTGAATCTTGAAGAGGCGATAGAAGTAACGAGAATCTGGAGCGTCGCCGGACTTTTGAAAAACGACCGATCGTTCCTGTCGCAAAGGCCTTTTCGATCTCCGCACCATACGGCCTCGGGCGTGGCCCTGGTCGGCGGCGGCGCCTGGCCGAGACCGGGAGAGATTTCTCTGGCCCATAGGGGAGTCCTTTTTCTTGACGAGTTCCCAGAATTTTCCCGCGATGTTCTGGAAAATCTAAGACAGCCCTTGGAAGAAAATACCGTCACTATTTCCCGCGCCCAAGGAAGTTTGTCTTTTCCGGCGCAATTTTTGATGGTCGCCGCCATGAATCCCTGCCCCTGCGGCTATCTGAACGACTCGCTAAAAGAATGCGTCTGCGCTCCGCACCAGATTATTCGCTACAAAAGAAAATTGTCCGGCCCGCTATTGGACCGGATCGACCTCCATGTGGAAGCGCCGCGTCTGAAATATGAAGAAATGTCCAAAGAAATCCTGAGCGAAACCAGCAAGGTCGTTCGAGAAAGGGTGGCAAAGGCGCGAGAAATCCAGTTGGCAAGATTTAAGGGAGAGGGAATTTTCACCAACCGCGAGATGTCGGTGAAGCATATTAAAAAATATTGCGCCCTCGACGAAACGGCGGAAAAAATGATGAAAACCGCGGTCAGCACCATGGGGTTTTCGGCAAGAACCTATCATCGCCTGCTGAAAATTTCCCGCACCATCGCCGATCTGGACAATTGCGCCGACATAAAACCCCAGCACCTGGCCGAGGCTCTGCAATACCGCCCCCGGGAGGAAGTTTGAAAGTTTTAACAAAAATAAAAAGTGTAAGTATTCGGACGATCGTTGCTAAACTGACATTTTTAAAATCTATCTCACAAACGGGTTTTGGGCGCCGCGAATTTCAAAGTGCAGGTGACAACCGGTTGAATTCCCCGAGCCCGGATTGCCCGGATAGCCGCCCATATAGGCAATAACACTGCCTTGATTAACGAATTGGCCGGCAGAGATTAAAATTTCCTTCAAATGAGCGTAGCGCGTGATAACGCCGTTCGGATGAAGAAGAATAATATTGTTGCCATAGCCGCTATTGGCCCATCTGGCGGTGCTTTGAGTCGGATAAGCGGCGCTTATAACGCCGGAAGCGGCGGCGTAAACCGGGATATTGTCATCAATACAGTCACTGCCGCGAGATATATCAACGGCGTTATAGCCGTGAAGTTTTCCGCGATTATATCCGGTGGTCGGAAAAATAAAATAACCGTCAAGATACGGCCCCGCCGCATAAGACGGCGCCTTGGGTTTTGGCAACGGCTTGGGCGTTGGCGACGGCTCAGGCGTTGGAACGGTTGCCGGATTTTGGTTCTGAAAAACCGAATCTTGACCGATAATCAATGGATCCCGTTCATCATAAGGTGTAAATTCCATATCAATATCGGCATTACTTGCTTGCGCCGATAAAATACTAACTTCATTAGAAATAATATTATTATCCGGCGCCGACACAATCTCCGTAACTTCGCCGCCGATAATCGTTCCTCTGTTTAATCGGGTCGCATCACCAACAAAAGACGCGAAACCGGCAATTTCAGCAACAAGAACCAAAGAAAAAATCAAAAACAAAGAAACCCCCAGAGGGAATTTACCAATAATCGTCTCAATTTTTTTAAAAATAGTATAAATAAACCGGAATTAAGAGTAATTCCTAGGGCTATTAAACACTGCTTTATGCTAACAACATTGTTAGGAATGGTCAAGAAACTTGTCCACATGGTATTATGCTGTGGCTATGAAAATATTAGAGGGATTAAACGAACGGCAGAAAGAAGCCGCGATGGTAGTTGACGGCCCGGTTTTGATTTTAGCCGGCGCCGGCAGCGGAAAAACCAAAACCCTGACGCATCGCATCGCCCATCTTCTGTCTCAGGGAATAAATCCCGAAAATATTTTGGCCGTTACCTTCACCAACAAGGCCGCCGAAGAAATGCGAATCCGCGTCAATAAGTTATTGATTGAAAATTGTAAATTGTCCCGCTGTGCGGGATCCCGCCAAGCGGGAAAAATTGAAAATTTGTTTATCGGCACATTCCATTCTTTCGGCGCCAAAATTTTGAGAGAAGAAATAGAGTGCTTGGGCTATAATAAAAATTTCGCCATCTACGATGAAGACGATTCTTTTTCCTTGGCAAAAGACATATTGGGCGATATGAATTTGCCGCGCGACCGATTCAAGCCAGGCTCTTTTCTAAATTTGGCGTCCAAAATAAAAAGCGAACTGGAGAATCCGGCGTCGTTGGGCGCCGACGATTTTTACAAAAAGCAATTCGCCGCATTTTACAATCTTTACGGCGGACGCCTTAGGGCCGCCAACGCGGTTGATTTCGATGATTTGATAACTCTACCGGTAAAAATCCTCGAATCGCGGCCGGAAATTCTGGAAAAATACCAGAATCAATATAAATATATCTTGGTGGACGAATATCAGGACACCAACCGCGCCCAATATGTTTTGATAAATTTGCTGGCTCAAAAAAATAAAAATCTCTTTGTTATCGGCGACCCCGATCAGGCGATTTACGGCTGGCGGCACGCCGACTTCAGGAACATTTTGAATTTTGAAAAGGACTACCCGAACGCCAAAATTGTAAAACTGGAGCAGAATTACCGTTCCACCCAAAATATTTTAACCGCCGCGCACGAAATCATCAGTAAAAACATCGAAAGAAAAGACAAAACCCTGTGGACCGAAAATTCGGCGGGAAATTTAATAGAAGTGGTCGAAGCAAACGGCGAAAGGGAAGAAGCGGAATTCATTTTGAATAAAATAGCGGAGTTAAACAAAAATGACGAAATTGGTTTGGATAAAATTGTCGTGATGTATCGCACCAACGCCCAGTCGCGCGTTTTGGAAGAGGCCTGCCTTTACGCCAATCTGCCCTACCGCGTCATCGGCGCCGTTAAATTCTATCAAAGAAAGGAAATAAAAGATATTCTGGCTTATTTGCGCCTAATCCAAAATCCAAACGACGAAATATGCCTGAAAAGAATTATTGGGGTTATCGGTAAAAGAGCGTTTATTTCTCAAAACGGACTCTTTTCCGATTGGGAAAATTTCAGAAAACAAGCGCCAGCGTTACCGCCAACGGAAATCATAAAATTTGTCGTCAAAAAATCCGGCTATTACGGTTATCTCGAAAAAAAATTCCCCGATTTCGGGCCGGACGGAGAATTGGAATCGGAATCCAGAATCAAAAACATCAAAGAACTGATCGGCTTGGCCGGTCTTCACGACAATCTTAATACTTTTTTGACCGATGTTGCTCTGATGCAGCAGGAAAGAGGCGCCGACAATTCTAAAAAACTTAATCTAATGACGTTGCATTCGGCCAAGGGGCTGGAATTCGACGCCGTGTTCATCGCCGGCGCCGAAGAAAACCTGATGCCCCATTCCCGCGCCGCTTATTCTCTTGAAGAATTGGAAGAAGAACGGCGGCTTTGCTATGTGGGAATGACGCGCGCCAAAAAACATTTGTGGCTTTTGTTCGCCAAGCGGCGGTTTCTGTGGGGCGAAAGAAAAGAGGCGGTTCCGTCGCGCTTCATCATGGAATTGCCTCCGCATCTGGTAAATTTTCGTTCCTTAGCCGACGGCTACAACCTGCCGGATATAGAATTGGAATAAAAAATAAAAGGACCCGACGCCATATAAGCCGCCGAGTCCCGTTTTTTAAAATTTCCATCCAATCCCCAGGGCAAGCTCGCCCCTGGTCGCCCTTACATAAGGGATGAATTTCGGATTTTTGTAAATCCTATAGGCGGTTAGGATGCTATGGGCGACTAGCCCGATTTCCACAAAGCCGGTGTCAACGCCGGTTGCCCGAAGCGTTTCCAGGTCGCCGACTCCGTCTCTTAACTCATTGTCCGCGACATACAGCAACGAATTGAGGATGTTGAATCCCAGCCAACCAAGAACAAATGCGCTGTCCTTGGGGATTTTATCAACCCCCAAGATAATTTCCGTAGAAATTATCTGGGCGCCGAATCCGCCCAAGGTGATATTACGAAGCTTACCCTTGTCATGGGTGTCGGCAAGCCACCGATTATCGGCGCCCTGCCAGCTCATCCCAACGCCCTCAACTCTGGCCACAACTTCGTGACCAAGTTCATGGAAAGCGAACCCGGATAAGAATCCGCCAACAAAGCCAGTGCTTTTTTTGGCCAGAGTCCACCGCGCAATGGCGGCCTCATCAGCCAAGGCGACACCCACGATCCCAAAAAAACACCATAACCGCGACCAACAATATTGCCCTTTTCATTTCCAAACCTCCTTTTTATGAAATTGTTAAAAAATCTGTTAATTTCCACTATGTATAGCATACCATATTAAACATATTTTGTAAATAGCGACTTTTAGCGTTGATTTTTGCTACAATGGCAATTGTATGAATATGAATTTCAACAATCTCAAAATCGCGACCATAATAAAAATTTTACTCCTAATTTTATTGGCGGTTACCGGATATTTTACTTGGAAAAGTTTTCAAAAACCAGCCGAACTTCATTCCAAACAGACGCTCGCGCCGCAAAAAAATCAGCTTAAAGTAATCGGGGCGTCTTCATTTTCCAAAGAATGGCAACTTTTTGCGCCAACCAGAGAAACCGCTGCGCCGTTTTTTGAAACTGTTTACGAAACCGCCAAAACCACCGAAATGAAATTGAAAAACGAAATCAATTCAGCGATTCAAAACTATTCCGTCTCGCCGCCAAGTCCCAAAATCATCAAAGCGGCGCCGGACGAAATCATGCTTGATTTGACCGACGACGAATTCCATTTTCTTTACCCCGACTCTTTTATCAAAAGTTTGATAGACGCCCAGGATCTTTTTGTTAAAAACATAGACCCATCGTATGCGCCGCTGTTAAAAATTGAAACCGACGCTCAAGTCCGCCTCGTTGAAGAAAAAATCGTAGCCGCCCTTGTATCGCTCAATATGCTGACCGCGGAAGAAGCGCGACGAATTGCCGCCACGATCCGTTTTACTTTACCAAAATTACAATTGGCTGAACTTGAAAAACAGAATACATCTGCCCTAAACCGGTATTTTAATTTTACACCATTAACTCAATTAAATCCTAAGGGCGTATTTCTTTCCGGTTTATTGGACAAATTCTATGGCGCGCTTGTTCCTAAGGCCAAGGCCGCTATTTGCGGAGCTTGCTACACAACGCCAGAATGTTACCAGGCGGGAGTGCCGACGGCTACGCCCGGCCCCAGTTTATTAAGAGCGTTTTGTTATTGCACCGGTTGTTATTTCGGACAAGGATGCCTGGACTTTTGCACGGGCAGAGCGGCAATTTTTGACCCAACAACTTTTATCTGTGGCTGCGGATAATATGGATTTAACTAATAAAACAGTAATAAAAGACCTGCTGAAAAAGTACGGGGGAACTGCGGAAAAAAAATTCGGTCAGCATTTTATTTTGTCAAAAAAAGCGCTGGCGAAAATGATTGCCGCGGCGGAAATTAAAAAGGGCGATACCATTGTTGAAATTGGTCCAGGACTCGGAACGCTCACGCAAGAACTGGCAAAGAGTGGAGTAAAAATCACCGCAATTGAAAAAGACCCTATTATGGCCGCCATACTAAACGAGACGCTAAAAGATTTTAAGAATGTAAAAATTATTAAAGCCGATGCCCGCCAACTATCGATTCTAAGAATCAATAGTGGGAAGAAATACAAAATTGTGGCGAATTTGCCATATAATATCGCGACATTTTTGATTCATCAATGGCTCGAATCGAAAAATCCGCCAAAAACAATGGTTCTAATGATCCAAAAAGAAGTAGCGCGACGCATCGTTGCCAAACCGCCCCGGATGAATCTTCTGGCCGTGAGCGTTCAATTTTACGCCGGAGTAAAAATTATTGATTATGTAAAAAAGGGGTCGTTCTGGCCGCAACCGAAAGTTGATTCGGCGATAATAGAAATTATTCCGAACCCGCCTGCCACGCCTGCGCGGACATGGCGGGCAGGAAAAAATGCCGCGTTTTTTGCGGTTGTAAAAGCCGGATTTTCCCAACCGAGAAAACAACTGCTCGGTAACTTGGCAAAAAAATTATCGCTGTCAAAGGAACAATTAATTTCTATATTCAAAAATATAAACATCTCTGAAAAAGCTCGAGCGGAAAATTTATCCCTGGATCAATGGCGTTCGCTCACCTTCCAATTAAATCCCAAACTTTATTTTCGCAGAACTCTCGGAGCGATTTTGGATTGGCCCCCGCCAAAGGCGGGGCAAAATCGCGAGAGTGAATGCGCCGAGCCGCAGGAGCGAGGCGACATGTTTCGGAGAAAATAAGGTTTGGGGTTTAGGCCTCGCCACTTATCCACAGAGCGCGATATAAAACTTGCCGCGATATCGGGTTTTTTATGGTATAATTCCTAATAAAATGGCGATAAAGCATCATTTGCCCGTTGTGTTTGTCATTGCGGCCGGAGTAGCTTTCGGGGTTTTTATGTTTGCGCCCGTTTCCCAAACGGTTTATGTAAAAAATAGCGCCTTTTACCGCGCTTCCGCGGAAAATAAAATCGGCAACCTCGCAGATACTATTATTCCATCGATCGCCATCCCAAAAAATATAACTGAAAATTTTGCCGCTTCGCTGGCGCAAGAATTAATTTCAAAAAATTCCACCCCCAAAACCGACTCGTCCGGCCAACCGGCGCTTGCCACGCCCGATGTGAACGTGATGGCGGAAAAATTTATTAAAGACGGCTTGACGCGGGCAAATGAAAATATTTTAAACATCAAAATTCCTGATTTGAAAATTTCTTCCGACAACAGCAAATCGGCAATTGAAAAATATTTATCCGAAAGCCAGACAATTCTTAATGACAATCTAAAATCTGATATTTCGCTTTTTTCTATTCTTGAAAAAATAAACGAAAACAACGGCGCGGGATTGGAAAAACTTCTGCCCGTAATCGACGCCTATGAAACGGCGGCCAATCAATTGGAAGAAAAGTCGGTGCCGTCAAATTTGAAAGATCTAATGACTGAAGAACCCCGCCTTTTGCGGATTACCGCTAACATACTGAAAGCGATCACCAATGTTGAGACCGACCCGCTGGGCGCTATGGCGGCGACCAAACAATTTGAGGCCATATTGCAAAGTTGGGACGATCTCCAAAAGAAGATGGATATTTTTATCAAAAATTTCAACAAAATTTGATGGCTGTTTTTCATAAAAACATTCTGGGCGCAACATTGCTCGTTTTGATTTTATTTTTAATTGTCCCTAAAACGACATCCGCGTCCGTTCCGACTTTTGAAATGAACCCTCTGTTAACCGGCGGCGTAAAAGCTACAGCCGTTTCAACTTACGCTCAATTGGGGCAAACTATTTGGAAATTCGCCTTAGACGCGGCCGTTGAGACCTTAAAAAGGCAAATACTTAACATGATGGTTGATCAAATTGTGAACTGGATTCAAGGAGGGGGCGAACCAAAATTCATCACAGATTGGCCAGCATTTTTCAGGGAAGCAGTTGATCAAGCCGGAGGAAAATTTCTTCAACAAATGGGGTTAAGCCAGCTCTGTTCGCCATTTAAAGCCCTGTTGAGCGCCGGATTTATTCCTATTCCAACATTCACCACGCGCACTTCCTGCACCTTGACTCAAGTGGGGGTCAATCTTGAGGCGTTCCTGAAAAGCTTTGAAAACGGCGGATGGATCGCCTGGAACGAAATGATTCTGAAACCGCAAAATAATGTCTATGGCGCATATATCATGGCCTGGGATCAATATGAAATTGAAAAATCGGCGGCGGAAAAATCCGCCGCCGCAGAGGCGCAGGCGGGAAGGGGATTTTTGGGCGTAAAAGAGTGTTTGGAATGGGATTCATCGCAAGCCATTAGCGCCTGTTCGGAAGTATATACCGATTGCAAGGCCCAAGGATCTTCATCGGAAGAATGCGCGCAGATTGAAAAACAGTGCTACGATCAAAATCAGATTTGCAAAAAATACCAAACCAAGACCCCCGGTTCCGTTGTCGGCGACTTGGCGGCAAAAGCGGTAGGCTCCGACATCGACTGGCTTGTTAACGCCGATGATCTGGCCGCCTATACCTCGGCAATCGCCAATGCGATTCTCAACAGAATGTTCGCCGAGGGCCTTTCCGGACTTAAAACGGCGCTTACCAGCAATAACAGGGGAGAAAGCGGCGGCAGAGGATCCGGCGGCGGTTCCGCCGCTCAAGCGCAGTGCGCCCAACTTCTGGGAACGGCGGCCTACAATGACTGTGTCAGCTCCATACAGGCGGGCATGGATATGAGAGAGTTTCAAAAAAATACTTTAATCACAATGATAGATGATGAATTAAGTTACCAAAATCAACTATTGGGCGCTAAGCAGGCAACTTTAACTATCTTGAACCAATCCGCTGACATTCTAAAACAACTCGGCGACTGTCAAGGATCAATCTCCATTAATTTGGCGCCGACGCAAAGTTCCGCGTCAACTACCATGAGCCAAATCGCCCAGATTCAATCCGACATCATTGCCCTCCAGATGAAGCAACAAGAAATAAAATCCATAACCGATATAAGGCAAATACCCGCGCTTTGGTCGCAGGTATCGGGCGTGGTCAAACCCGCCGTTACGCAAAGTTTGGCACTATCGGCCCAGCAGGAAACGACCCAAAAACAGCAAAAAATGGACGCTTATCAGGGGCAATTGGACGCCTGTAAATCAGAACAAAATAACCCATAACTTATGGAAAGTTTTTTTATAAAAAATAAAAAATATTTTGTTTTTGTTCTCGCCGCCGCGGTTGTTTTTAATTTTATGTTTCTGCCGATCGCCGCTTGGGCGCAAGACATCACCGGCGACAGCGCCGCCACGCCCCCCGGTCAGACAACCGCCGCTAAAGACGATTCCAACGCGGGCGGCGTTGTCGGCTGGTTGGCCGGCAAAGCCGTTCTTTTTACTTCCAGCGTCATTAGCACGGTTCTCGGCGCCATTCTTGGAGTAATCCTTTTTATTGAAGCACAAATAATTGATTATATGCTCTCGCCGAATAATTTTTCTTTTACCGGTTCGCCGGTAGTCACTCTGGGATGGGGCATTACCCGCGACCTTTCCAATATGTTCCTCATTCTGATTCTGTTGGTTATCGCTTTCGCCACGGTTTTGAAAATCCAGTCCTACGCGATAAAACAACTCTGGTGGAAAGTGGTCGCTGTCGCGCTATTGATAAACTTCAGTTTGGTGTTCGCCGGCGTCATCATTGATTTCGCGCAGGTGATGACTAATTTTTTCTTAAAACAGGCGCTGGGCGGAGACACTAGTATGGGCGCCGCAGGAACCATCACCACTCGATTAGCATCAAGCATGCAGATTCTTAATTTCTACAACCCCGCAAAACCGGACGGCGCGCTCGCCGGCATCGGCCAATTCGGCGCCAGCGCCATAGCCGCGGTCATTGGCATTATTTTAACTTTGGTCGGACTCGTCATTACCGTTTTCGTTTTCGGCGCCACCGCCGTATTTTTGGTCGTCAGAATTATCTATATTTGGTTCTTGTTAATCGTCATCCCTATTGTCTGCATCTTCTGGATTCTGCCGGCGACCAGCGGATATTTCAGCAAATGGTGGAGTACTTTTTTCAATTGGACCTTTTTTGCCCCCGCTTATATGTTCATGATTTATCTTTCTCTTTCGCTTTTTGACACGCAAGGCAAGCTCAATCCCAAGGCCTTTTGGGCATTTTCAGGTCCCGGTTGGGACATTGCCCCGCCAGGATTGTCCCAAGTTGGAATGCCGTCGGCAATTTTCCAGTGGATTCTGGTCATCGCCATGATGTTCGGCTCCCTCATCGTCGCCAAATCGTTTGGAGTAATGTTTGCGGGAGCGTCCGAAAAAATGCTTACCGGCTGGGGCGATTCCGCCAAGAACTGGACGGGGAGGCAGTTGAGAAGAGGATATGTGAAAGGCACCAAGCCGGAAACCCCTACGCCTCCGCCGGCCGGCGCGGGATTAAGGCAACGCATGGGTTATCGCTTCAGACAAGCGGGGGCGGCCATCGGCAAGGGAGCCCTTGCGATTCCCGGGCTTAGAGAAAAACAACTTAGATATATGACTCAAGAAAACGCGGCCTATAAAGCCACTTATGATAAATATAAGGGCTTGAGCCCGGCGTTATTAGAACAGGTGGAAAGCGGGATACTTGACCCCAGAGCAAGATTAGCCATCCAGCAATTACAGATGGAGAAAGATGTGTTAAAACCTGGAGCCGCCGGGGCACTAAATCTTCTCGATAAAGCACATGGATACGGCCAAGAAGCTGAATTCTTGAAAATAATAACCGAAAAACTCGGCAAAAATGGCTGGAAGTCGAAGCCAGATGAGGGCGGTTTTGATGCGGGAGTAATAGCGCAACTGCTCGATCGCGCGGAAAGATACGCCCCCGCCTTGGAACAAAACCTTTTAAAACAAATGGCTGAAGAAATGAAAAAGGACTTTACGGGAGCCAATGGTTATGATGACAATGCCCGCAAGAATTTAATCAGAAGATCGCAAAAATTCGGAAAAGAACAGGATTTCCTAAAATTTTTCCCCAACCTTGCTCCGGCAATAGGCAAAAAAGTTAACGAGACCGTGGCCAAAATAGAAAACGCGGCCGATATTTATGAAGACCAGCTTGTCGCCGATGTTGTTAAAGAATTGAGCCCAGATCAACTTAAAAGTATAGCAAGAAAGGGCGGCGATGATAAAGTTAGAAAAGTGAGAGATGTTATTGAAGAGGAATATAAGAACATACATCCAACCATTAAAAATAAAATTCAAAACGAAATTTTGAATAAAAACATGGAAGTTACCGAAACTGATGCTATGGGGAAAAGAATTACCAAACAAGTTACTATCACAAAAGAAATGCGAAATCATGCATTGGGAGAACTCGCGCCGGATTTACAAAAAATTGCCCGCGCCAAACACACTATGAAATTGCCGATATGGGATATTTCTTAAATTTTTCAAAAAAATAAAATGTCTGAATTAACAAGAGAAGAAAAATTAAAAATGATTGAAAAACTGCCGCCGCGCTTGCAGGAGTTTTTTTATTCCGAAGATGCCGGAGCAACTTTATTTTACTTTGGGAGAAAATATAATCTTCCGGATGAAAAAGTTCATTTACTTTCGAAACTGGCGGGCGATGTTGTTTTGAAAATCGTTCCCGCAACTTCTTTGGTGCAAGAGATAAATTCAAAAATTTTACCCGATGTTCAAGCGGCAATGAATTTGGCTCAAGAATTATACACCGAATTATTGGCCCCCATTCTGTCTCCACAAGCGGCACCGGCCGCTACCGCGACTCAACCAAAAACCGCCCCATCGCCGGTGGCGCCTTCGGCGGCGGTTGACCGCTACCGTGAATCAATACCTTCGCGGGTGGTTAATTTGAGAAAACCAGCGCCACCTATAGCAGCGCCACAACCGAAAATTGAGACTCCACTTCAACCGGTTATATCTAAACCAGTAACGCCTCCGGCACCAATAATTAAACCCACCCCGCCAGTTGCCAAGCCCGCCCCCGCGACGCCAGCGCCACAACCGCCGAAACCATCGTTTTATTTCGCGCCGTTAAAAAAACCAACACCGCCGCCTATGGCGGAAAAACCAATTTTCAAACTTCCGCTTATTGAAGCGTCTCCTCATGAAATATTGGCAAAGAAACTGGAACCTATTGTCCCCAATGGACCAAGTCCGATTCAACAAAAGGAAACATCGGCACCGGGGCGACAATTCATTCTCCGTCCGCCGGGGATGCCGCCAACCGAACTTCCTCATGACATTTTGGATTTAAGAAAAGATAAAGGAGAATTTTAATGACCCAGTATCAAGTGCCGCAATTCATTGATATGGAAAGCAGGATTATCGGGCCATTGACGCTCAAACAATTCTTGTATTTGGCCATGGCCGGAGCGATTCTTTTCGTCCTTTGGTTTCTGTTGATCCCCGCCATCTGGATGGTTATCGCCGTTCCCGTCGCCGCCATAGCCGCAACCTTCGCGTTTTTGAAAATAAACGATCGGCCGTTTGTCTATTTCTTCCTTTCGCTGTTAAAATACTTTGGTAAGCCGAAACTTTATATTTTTTCTCCAATGCCACCGGAAACCAAACAAGAAATCGCGCCAAAAAAAGAAGAACCGGCGATTCTGGAGTCGGTAGAAAATAAACTGACGCCGTTAAAATTAAAAGAACTGGCGACGATATTAGACACGGGCATGGAAAGGACAGACGAACAACCATAAAATGACCGACGCGACAAAAACAATTAAAGGCCCCGCCACGCAGGAGTTTATCGATATAGATAAAATCCGCGACGGGATAGTGATTATGAAAAACGGAGGGTTGCGCATGGTTTTGCTATGCGGATCCAGAAATTTGGAACTGGAATCCATCGACAGCCAAAGCGCCATCATCGGCGCCTACGCCGATTTTATCAATTCCTTCGAATGGCCGCTGCAAATTTTAATTCACTCAAGAAAAATGGATATCAAGCCCTATTTGGCGTCGCTGGAGGAGCGGTTGAAAGTCCAGGAAAATGAACTGCTGAAAATCCAAACCGCCGAGTATATCGATTTTATGAAAAGTTTTGTGACGCTTTCCGAAATTATGGTGAAAAGATTTTATGTCGTCGTCCCTTTCGACCTCATTGAGTCGTCCAAAGAGGGGCCGTTGGACAAAATAGGTTCTTTATTCAGGCCGATGTCAAAAAAACCCGAGGAAATGGACGACGAGAAATTCCGAGGATATCAAACTCAATTATTGCAGCGGACGGAGCATACTATTTTAACGCTGGCGCATGTCGGCATCAGGTCGGCCGCGCTCCAAACCGAGGAACTGATAGAATTATTTTACAATCTTTACAACCCCGAAGAACATGAATCAAACATCTCAAAATAACGCCGCCGCCGCTTTGCGCGATATTTTGGCGCCGGCGGCGCTGGAAATCGCTTCCGGTTTTATTCGCATCAACAAAGTGCTGGCGCGGACATTTTTTGTTTTTAATTACCCGAGATTTCTGAACACCAACTGGTTTTCGGATGTCATCAATCTGGACCGGACTATGGATATCAGTTTTTTCGTGCACCCCATAGACACCGGCGCCGCCCTTAAAGACCTGCGAAGAAAAGTGGCCGAAGTGGAATCGGAAATTTCCATGCGCGAAGAAAAAGGAATGGTGCGCGACCCGATGTTGGAAACGGCCTATCAGGATCTGGAGGACTTGCGGGACAAGCTTCAGCAGTCAAGGGAAAGATTTTTCAAGTTCGGTCTCTATATCACCGTTTACGGCAATTCCGCGGAAGAATTGGATAAAATAGAAACGGCGCTCCGCTCCATTCTGGAAGCCAAGCTGGTTTACGGCAAGTCGGCGATTTATCAGCAGGATGTCGGCTTTAAATCAACCCTTCCTTTGGCCAACGACATGCTTGCTATAAACACAGCAATGAATTCCAGCCCCATCGCGGCGACCTTTCCTTTCGTGTCATCGGACCTGACATCCGACAATGGCATTCTCTACGGCATCAACCGGCATAATAATTCTTTAATACTTTTTGACCGCTTCTCGCTGGAAAACGCCAATACCGTTATTTTCGGCAAGTCCGGCGGCGGCAAATCATACGCCGCCAAGCTGGAAATTTTGAGATCTTTAATGTTCGGCACCGAAGTAATAATCATCGATCCGGAAAACGAATATCAATATCTTGCCGAAACCATCGGCGGCGCTTTCTTCAAAATTTCGCTGACATCGGACCATCACATTAATCCCTTTGACTTGTCCGCGCCAAGGGAAGATGAAAGCGCCGCCGATCTTTTGAGATCCAACATCATTAACTTGGTCGGACTGGTGAGAATCATGCTCGGCGGGCTGACTCCGGAAGAGGACGCCATCATCGATACCGCCATCACCCAGACCTACGCCAGCCGCGACACCACTCCGACCATGGCCGATCTGAAAACCGTTTTGGAAAATATGGCGGGCGCGGAATCGCTGTCTCGGCGGCTGGAAAAATATGTCAGCGGCTCCTATTCAGGATTTTTGAATAATCCCACCAATCTTGAAATAAAAAATAAACTGGTGGTTTTCAGCATCAGGGATATGGAAGAAGAATTGCGGCCGATCGCCATGTATATGATTCTGCATTTCATCTGGAATCTGGTTCGCGCGGAATTAAAAAAGCGGATTCTAATGGTTGATGAAGCGTGGTTATTGTTAAAATATGAAGACGGCGCGTCGTTTATGTTCGGCATCGCCAAAAGAGCCAGAAAATATTTCCTGGGAGTCACCACTATCACGCAGGATGTCAGCGACTTTTTGCAATCCGCCTACGGCCGGCCGATTCTGACCAATTCATCGTTGCAATTTCTGTTCAAGCAGTCGCCGGCCAATATAGACACGATTCAAAAAATATTTAACTTAACCGACGAGGAAAAGTTTTTATTGCTGGAATCGGAAGTGGGCGAGGGTTTGTTTTTCGCCGGCGCCAAACATGTCGCCATTAAAGTCATCGCTTCCTATACCGAAGACCAGATCATCACTTCCGACCCGAGCCAAATTCTGCAAATCGAGCAGGCGAAAAAAGAACTGGAACGAGCCGAAAAAATGGCCCCTTAAAAACATATGGCATTTACGGAAAAATTAAAAATCAACTTAAATGAAAGGTCTCAAGAAATATCCTCAGAAACCAAAGATGGGGATGAAAAACCACCCATTGACGGAATGGATTGGTTATTGCTTTTTATGGCCGCCGGTTATATTGATATTCTTTTTATTATTTTAACCATTATCGCTTTCATTCCTTTTATCGGATTTGTCGCCTATAGCGTCTTGGATCCAGTTTTAAATCTCACCACAACTTTTATTTTCTGGTTTTATCTCATATCCAAGGGACGGGGGGAATATTGGTGGCTGGCGTTCGGCGGCGGCTTGGCGGGATTAGTGCCCGTCGTCAATTGGTTTAGTTGGATTGTCTCGGTAATGGTTTTTTATGGCTTGGTGAAGGCGGAAAAAATCCCCTTGGCCGGCGAAGCGATTAAAGTGGCGGCGCAAGCGGCGTCAAAAATAAAATAAAAAAACAAAGTGAAAAGACCAAATAAAAATGAATTTTCCGACGCTTATGAAGCCATTTTGGCGTGGTCTCCCGCGAAGCGGGAGCAAAATGAGCTTCATCGGACAATGAGTCTTCCGGTGGACGACGAATGTCGACGCCGGCGACCGAGCGCGCGAGGAAAATTATATTTTTGTTTGGTCGGTGCATTCACTATTTGTTTCTCGTCATTTTTTACCGCCAGCGCGCAGTTTGGGTTGCCGGCGAATCAACTGCCGAATTTGAATATGAGACCGATTTTGACCATGACGGCCGAACCGACGACACCGTCGCCCAATTCAATTTTGAATATCACCGCCAATCTTTACGGAATTACCACCGTCAATAATTCTAATTTCACCTGGTTTGTAAATGATATAAAGCAAAAAGATTCGTCTGGGCTTAATAAAAACACTTTCCTTTTGCGAACCGGCAATATCGGCACGATTTACAAGATTACCGTCAATATCGCGACGCCCGGCGGAGACAGTTTGTCGGACTCGATGCTGTTTACCGTCAGTGATTTCGACTTGACTTGGAGCGCCTCTTCACGGGCGCCCGCCTCATATAAAGGAAAAATATTGCCCACCAAAAACTCCGCCGTTAAAATTATGGCGCTGCCGACGGTCTATCGGCCGGGAACCAAGGTCTTGGTTAGAACTGACAATTTAATTTTTAATTGGACCGTTGACGACAAATTTCAATCCGCCAAATCGGGCGCCGGCAAATCCAGTTTGGCTTTTACGATCCCCGATTTTGTCGGCGCCAATAAATCCGTTTTATTGAATATAAAAACAGTTGACGGCGCGGTTTCACTGAATAAAAGCGTTGAGATCCCCGTCGTCAGACCTCAAACCGTCATCCGCTGGGTCGATCCCAAAACGGAAGCGCCTTATGGCGGCGCGTTGAAAAATTTATCCGTTAAACTCCCTGTGTCATTAAACTTCATCGCCCAGAATTATTTTTTCAACGCGCCGCCGGACGGCCTGCGGTGGCAGTGGTTTGTCAACGGAGAAGAGGCGGCCGCCGCCGGCGCCAAACCCTGGTTGGCCTCGCTGAATTTTCCAGACATCAAAACCGTTTTTTCCATTCAAATAAAAGCGGAGGCCAAAAATCCAGATTCCGATTTGGAAACGGCGCAAGCAACCGTTAATATTAATATAAAATGAAAAAAACCCTTTTAATTATCTTTTCAATAGCGATAATTTTTACAGCCCATGGTGCGGCGGCGCAAACGCGGCTTGACATGGCTCTGCCGGAAATAGCCGACATCGACCCCGGCGCGGGCATCGCCTCGTTCATAAAATATATTTTTGTTTTCGGCCTGGGCGCCATCGCGCTCCTGGCGCTGGCGCAAATGATGATCGGCGGCATTGAATATCTGCTGGCGGCGGGCAATGTCGTCAAGCATGAAGACGCCGTGGATCGCATTCAGCAAGCGCTCATCGGCTTGGGAGTATTATTAGTTTCTTATCTGCTATTAAACACCATCAACCCCGATTTGGTAAATTTAAAAGAACCGTCGCTTAAGCCGATTTTATTTAAAGGCGGCACCACCAAAGATATAAACACTAAAGATTTTATAAAGATAGAAGAAGATAGAACTGCCACCGACGAGGCGTTAAAAAAAATATCATCGCAACCGGCCGGCACCAGAATAGATACGCCCTTGGGTTTTGTCCAAAAAATAAACAATGCTGGAGAAATTAGAATATGCAAATCATTGGATTGTACCTATAGCACTATTAAAAAATAATAATGTCCAAAAAAACTTTTTACATAATCTTAATAGTCGTCGCCGGAGCTCTAGTAATTGGAGGGATGATTTGGTTTTTCTTTTTCCGATCTGCAACACCGGCGGCAACGCCCGAAGGCCCGGGGTTTACCACTCCCGATCAAAAAAATTCTTTTGAATGGGCGCCTATCAGCGAAGGTCTGGTGGTTTCCGCCCATTTCGACGGCAATGATATTTTCTTTTCCGATTTTTCCGGCCAGTTCTGGCGTCTGGCGGATGGAGAGGCCAAACCATCGCCGATAACTCCGGCTGGCATCCCCAACCCCGCCAAAACCATACCACCCGCGGTGAAAAATTTGCCACTTACCGATGTTGTTTTCAAATGGATTAAGCCAAAGCAAATTGCTGCCATTTCTAAACCGAGCGGTCTCGCGCCGGGCAGTTTATGGACTATAGACGCCGTCAGCGCGCGGTTAACCAAGATAATTGACGGCAAGTTCGGACTGGAAGCGTTGTTTGCTCCGAATGGAGATAATTTCGTCTATTCCTCCGTCGATCGGAGCGGTTTAAATCCCATTTTAACGGCGGTGAAAAACGGCATGGCAAAAAATATTGAAAATTTTTCCACCATAACGGATAAGTGCGCGTGGGCCAAGGACTCGGTAGTTTTATATTGCGCCGTTCCCACATCTTGGTCGGATGCAGCATTATTGCCGGACGATTATTACAAAAACGCGCTCACCACCATGGATAATTTATGGTCGGTCAACACGGAAACCGGAGAAAAAAATATTCTTTTTCAGAATATTGGCGATATCAATAATTTGGATACGAATGCCGACGACAGTGTTTTAATTTTCATCTCCCGCGACACCGGATTTTTGTATCGGCTAAAATTAACCCCCTAAATCCCCCTTATCAAGGGGATTTTACACCCGCCCTGATAAGGGAGGGTGAGGGTGGGTTTACTCTATATATTTCACCACGACGCGGCGCTGGACGCCTTCGCCGGCGCTTTCGGTTTTAATATCGGGATGCACCGCCAGTTCGGTATGAATAATTCTTCTATTATATGCCGACATCGCCTCCAAAGCGACCGGCTGTTTGTAAAATCTGGCGCGGCGCGCCGCTTTTTTAGCTAATTCTCTCAACGCTTCGTCTTTGGAGCTTCGATAATTATTAATATCCAGACGCAACAGGGGCGCTTGCGCTATTTGTTTTTTTATCATCAGCCGCAAAAGCACCTCAAAAGCGGCAATGTTCTGGCCACCTTCACCAATGCAGGCGCTGGCATCCTCCGCGAAAATCGCGACATTTAAATGTTCGCTGCCAATTCTCTCAACACGCCGGACTTCACATCTTGTAATTTTAGCATGGGTGAAAAAATCACTAACAATATCTTTAATTTGGTTTAATTGATCCTCGGTCATTTTGGTGAATATATTGTTGAAGTAAGGTTAACAGCGTTACTACGATCCAATATAGGGGTAGCGCGGCTGGCAGCGACCAAAAAATCACTATACTTATAACCGGGCCCATATAAAGCATTTGTTTAGCCATTATACTGCTAAAATCGTTTTTGGCGGAGGCGGTTGCCGGCGGCATGATCATTTTTGTTTGAAAATACTGCAACGCGCCGGCTAAGATGGCCAATACCACATTTCTTTTAGACAAATCAATAAACCCCAAAAACGCCATTTGTATGTAGGTGGGGGCGCTAATAAAAGAATAAAGATCGACGACATTAAAATCAACAATGCGAAGAAAAACCTGCCACAAAGCGATAATAATAGGGATTTGTATTAGAAGCGGCAAAAAGCCCGCCAAAGGATTAATCTTGTTGTCCGCGTAAATCTTCATCAATGCCTTGGCTTGTTCTTCTTTATTGTCCTTTAACTTTTTTCTAACCTCTTCAATCTGCGGTTGGATTTTTGCCAGAATTTTTTGATTCTTAATGCCTTTATTGGTAAGCGGCCAAAGAATAAATCTAATAAGCGCGGTTAAAATAATAATGGCAAACCCCAAGTCATGGCCGGGAATGATATTATATAAAAAAACCAACCCATTAAAGAGTGGTTTATAAAAAATTAGATTAAACCAATAAGAAATCATTTTTGATTAAAATTTCTTTAAGCGCGTTTAATATGTGAGAATAATCGGACTTTACGCAAATAATTTTAGGCCAAATCACAATGTCGATGCCCGGTCTGATATTTTTCAATAAAGCGCTTGCGGCGAAACGCAATCGCCGCTTAATTAAATTGCGCGCAACGGCCCGCTTGGCCAATTTATTGCTTATCACAAAACCAAAACGAGAATGTTTTTTTTTGTTTTTGATAAACTTAATTTTTATTAAAGTATTTTCCGAATTTTTTCCGGCGCGAAATACTTTTTGAAAGTCGTCGTCCAATTTTAGACGATTTATCTGGGGTAACATAAAAGATTAAACCGCCAAACGGCTCCGGCTTTTCTGGCGACGCCTACTCACAACCTTTTTGCCACTGGCGCTTTTCATCCTTACCAAGAAGCCGTGCTTTTTTTTTCTTTTTACCTTTTTTGGGTTGAATGTTTTACTCATAACTAACGATACTTTAACATAAAAATAAATCTTGCGTCAACTATTTTTATTAACCTATAATTTTCCACAGATCATCAACACATTATACACTGTATTATTCTAAAATTTTTAATCGCCACATTTAAAAATGTGATATACTCTAAAATAATATGGAACTAAACGAGCTTTGGAAAGCGGCATTGGGAGAAATAGAATTACAGGTTTCAAAAGCAAATTTTAAAACCTGGCTTCGAAACACCTCTATTGTTGAAAAGAGGGGGAGTGCCGTTGTTATTGGCGTGCCAAACAGTTTTACCAAGGAATGGTTGGAAAACAAGTATCATAAATTTATTCTGGGGTCGTTAAGAAATTTAGAATCGGGGATTAAAGAGGTTTCATACCAAATTAGACAAAATTCCGACAATGAAAATGTAAAAAACCAACCCATTAATCGCGAGGAAGGGGGGAAAATATTTGGCAAGCAATTGGATTTTCAAGAATTAACAACCGACGCCATAACAAATTTAAATCCTCGCTATACGTTTGATAATTTTATTGTCGGGTCATCCAATGAATTAGCGCATGCCGCGGCAATGGCGGTAACCCAAAATCTTGGTAGAAAATATAATCCTCTTTTTATCTACGGTGGAGTCGGACTTGGTAAAACCCACCTTATTCAGGCTATCGGCAATGCGGTGAAAAAAGAAAATCCCGCCAAAAAAATTAAATATGTGACTTCAGAAAGATTTACATCGGAAGTTATTTCCGCCCTAAGATCTGGGCATTTAAGGCCGAATGAAATAGATGAATTTAAGAAGCGATGGCGAGAAGTTGACCTATTAATTATTGATGATATTCAGTTTTTGGCGGGCAAAGAAAAAACCCAAGACGAATTCTTTCATACCTTTAACGCATTATATGACGCCGGTAAGCAAATTATTTTGTCGTCAGATAGATCTCCAAAATCAATCCAGACCCTGGAAGAAAGGTTAAGATCGCGCTTTGAGGGTGGCATGATCGCGGATATAGCGTATCCCGATTTAGAAACTAGGATAGCTATTTTAAAATCTAAAGCCAACGAAAGATCTGTGGAATTATCAGATGAAGTTTTTGAATATGTGGCCCAAAATATAAAGAAAAATGTAAGAGAACTTGAGGGCGCCCTAAATCGTTTAATCGCGGCAAATTATCAATCTAAAAAAGCGGCGGATTTGAATGAGGTTAAAAAATTATTGAATTCCGTCCTAAGCGCCCCAAAGAAAAGCACCACATTAAAAGGCGTTATTAAGGCGGTGGTTGAATTTTATGATATCAGTGAGAAAGAATTATTGGAAAGATCGAGAAAAAAAGAAATTGTAAAACCAAGACAAATCATAATGTATTTACTAAGGGAAGAAATGAAGAGTTCATTTCCTTTTATAGGAATGAAAATAGGCGGCCGCGACCATACAACGGCGATACATGCGTGTGAAAAAATAAAAAAAGAATTAGAATCCGATCAGGGGCTAAACGATGAGATAAATTCAATAAAAGAAAGACTCTATTTAATTTAATTTTAGCAACTTGTTCCTAATTGGTGGATTATTAGTTGTTAAAGTGAGTAAAATAAAAAAATAAAATAAATAATACATAGATATATATAATTTATCAACAAATTTATTAACAAGTTGATGGCTAAAAAATCGCTCATCTTACGCATTATTCCTAATTTTCCACAGATATGGTCGCTATAATAATAGTAATAAGTATTAATAAATAATTAAATACTAATAATAATGAATGTCATTTGCACCAAAGAAAATTTAAAAGAAGTTGTAGATAACGCATTAAGAATTGTAAAACATAATTCTAGTTTGCCTATTTTGAATAATTTTTTATTAATTGCCGACAAAGGAAGGTTTGAAATTTCCTCAACCGATTTGGAAATTGGATTCACCTCTTTTGTTTCGTCAAAAATTATAAAAGACGGGGGCATTACGGTTCCGGCGCAGCTTTTTAATCAATTTATTAATAATCTTCCCAGTAAAAATATTGGTTTGGAAGTAAAAAATCAAAAACTCCAAATAAGTTGCGATAATATTGCCGCCACCATTAATGGTTTGGGGGTTGAAGATTTTCCCATCATACCAAAAGTAAAAAATACCGCCACTCTAAATATTGATTCGAAGATTTTAAAAGACGCGTTTTTAAGTGTCGTGGGCGCCGCCGCCCTTTCCAACGCCAGACCGGAAATTTCCAGCGTTTATTTAAAAATGGAACCAAATATATTGAAATTTATTTCGACAGACAGTTTTCGTTTGGCACATAAGACGCTATTTCTCTCTTCCGATGAATTGAAGGAAAAAATTAAAATTGATTATCCAAAATCGCATAATATTATAATTCCTTTGAGGACGGTTGGCGAGATTATTAGAATTTTATCAGACAAAAATACCAATATCACAATCGGCATTGATGAGAATCAAATAGTATTTAATGTGGGCGACGCAAAACTAATCTCTCGGTTGATAAATGGCAATTACCCGGATTATGAGGCGATTATTCCAAAATCTTTTGAAACGCAATGCTTTACTTCTAAAAATGAACTTGAAGAGGCGGTAAAATTGTCGGGATGTTTTTCTTCAAGATTAAATGAAGTATCGATTAAAACCAGTGGCGGGAAATCGCATATGGAAGTGTCATCCGGAGATAGTGAAATTGGCGAGCACAAAGCAAGAATTGATTCAGAAATAAAAGGTGGCGATATCGCCGCTACATTTAACTGGCACTATCTACTTGATGGGCTAAAAAGTATTAGTGGTGATGATATTATTTTTGAATTTAACGGAGATCAAAAACCCGCCATGATTAGGCCGGCTTCCGGAAGTGATTTTTTCTATATTATTATGCCCATTAGAAACGTTTAACGGTCGTAATCGTTTGGCATTCGATTGAATGTGTTTGGAAAGTTGGCGCTCAACCAATTTTGTAATGACGCCTCCCAGTTTTTAAATTGAGAATCATTTTCAGGATTGTCGGGCGGGGCGCCCTGGGGGTCGTCTTTATTCAACCAATAAAAAATCGAATGCACTTCGGTAAATAATTTTTCCTGTGCTAATTCCGGCGGCGTTTTTTGGGTTGCGATAAGACCATTATTTTTATTAATTTTGAGCGCGGTTTGTATTTGATATTGGCCGTTTAATATTGGCTTATCCGTTATAATTGGATCTGGCGGCGTAAAATTTTCGATTGGCGAATCTTTTAGCGCTTGTGTCATAAAATCGCGCCAAATAGGTCCGGCGGCGGCAACTCCGCCGCCGCTTTTTTCTATCGGAGTATTATCATTATTACCAGCCCATACGCCGGCGACCAGCGATGGCGTATACCCAACAATCCAAGCGTCTTTTGCTTTGGTTGGGTCGTCAAAGGATTGCATGGTTCCGGTTTTTGCTGCCGCCGGCCGATTGCCCAACGAAAGGGAACTGTAAAGGCCAAACATCGGCGCTCGCGCATTATTATCAGAAAGCATATCATTTATACCTCTCGCCGCCTGTTCGTTTAAAACTCTTTGATTTTTATTTTCATATTCTTCCAGAATTTTTCCCTTGCCGTTTTCAACTTTTAAAATACCCACTGGATTATTTTTTACGCCTTCCTGACTAAAAACGCCATAGGCCGAGGTGATTTCCAATAATTTTACCTCTCCAGCCCCCAAAACGAGAGAAAGGCCATGGCGAGATTGGTCTTTTAACGAGTTGATGCCTAAATTTTCAGCCATGTCTATAGAATTATTAATACCCGCCAAATACATTACCTCTACCGACGGCACATTTAATGAATTGGCCAGCGCGTATTTTATGGTTACCGGCCCTCTAAAACGACCATCATAGTTTTTGGGCTTGTAACATGTTTCCTGATCGGCGCCGTTTTCAGCAATACCATTCCATGAGCACATTGGATTAAATTCGGTTGGGATGTCCCAGAGTATCGTATCTGGGGTGTAGCCCTTGTTCAACGCCGTAGCGTAAACAAGTGGTTTGAAAGAAGACCCCGGCTGTCTTAAGCGGGTGGCGACATTGACATTGGGCTCAAATTGGCAATTTTTTCCCGGCTCACAACCAATTGGCTCCGGTTCACCAAAATAATTTTTGGAACCCACCATGGCCAATATTTGACCCGTTTTCGGATCGATGGCAACTAAAGAGGCGTTTTTGGCGTTGTAAAATTCATTGCGCTTGGCGCCGTCCGCCACAACCTTTTCCGCTATTTTTTGGAATTCAAAATTGAGAGTTGTGGTAACTTTCAATCCGCCTTTTTCCACCACTTCTTCTCCGTATTTCTCCGTCAGGTAGTCGCGGACAAACATAACAAAATGAGGCGCCGTCATGTTGGTTTTTTGACCGACAAAATTCGCGCTGGTTTGAGAGGCATTTTTGTAATCGTCTTCGGAAATATATTTTAATTCGCGCATTCTATTAAGAATGTGGTTGGCGCGCGCCTTTAATTCTTGTCTGTGATTTCCGTAAGGTGAAAAATATGACGGCGCCTTTGGCATAGCCGCCAGATATGCCGCCTCGGTCAGATTTAAGTCCCGAGATCGTTTTCCGAAATATGTTTCCGCCGCAGCCTCAATGCCGTAGGAATTGGACCCGTAGGGAATTTGATTCAAATAAAAATTAAATATTTCATCTTTGGAATATCTTCTTTCCAGCGCGATGGTTAGGACAAGTTCTTTAATTTTTCTGTTGAAGGTGCGTTCCGGCGACAGATAGGCGTTTTTTATGAGTTGTTGGGTGATGCTAGAACCCCCCTCGGATAAATTACCACCCCTAATATCGTTAATAATTGCCCTGATAATACCGCGCGCGTTAATACCCGAGTGCCGATAAAATTCAGCATCTTCGGCAGCCAGCGTGGCGTTTTTAACCATCTGGGGCATTTCATTGAAGGGAATAACAGTTCTCTTTTCTTCTCCGTGAATTTCGTATAAAAGATGTTCATTGTCGCGGTCATAGATTTTAGTGGACTGAACAACTCTTCTATCTTGCCAAGCATTGGGGTTTGGCAATTGGCGGCTATAATAGAAAAATAAAAAAATAAACAATAAAACTGCCGAGAAAAAAACCATAACAATCCAAAATACCAAATGGGGCAAAAATCTTCGTTGTTTTGACATGTTTCAGTATTTATACAACATGGGGCGGCAGTTTGGCAAAAGTTTGATAATTTGGTAGAGTTTTAATTATGAAAGTCGTCGCCGAAGAAAAAATTAAAACACTTCTAACCAGGGCGGTTTCCGAGGTGATTATCAGAGACCATTTGGAGGCCGCTTTAAAGTCCGGTAAAAAATTAAGAATCAAGCTCGGCATTGATCCTACGGCGCCCGATATTCATTTTGGCCACGCGGTTTCATTGTTGAAATTAAGGCAATTTCAAGAATTGGGGCATCAGGCGGTTTTAATTATCGGCGATTTTACGGCGAGAATCGGGGACCCAACCGGCCGGATGGAAGCAAGACAGGCGCTGTCGTCTCAAACTATAAAAAGCAATTTAAAAAATTATTTGAAACAAATTGGCAAAATTATTGACATTGGTAAAACGGAAATTCACTATAATAATAAGTGGTTTGGTAAAATGGGCGCCCAAGAGTTTTACAATCTAACCTCAAGCGTTACGGTTCAGCAGGTTATGAAAAGGGATGATTTTCGAAAGAGAATCGAGAATAATCACGATATTGCCATAAGTGAAATGATGTATCCGTTGTTTCAGGGCTATGATTCGGTGATGATTAGAGCCGATGTTGAACTTGGCGGCGAAGACCAGAAAGTTAATTTATTAATGGGTCGCAGGGTCCAGCGCGCGCACGATATGCCGGAACAGGATGTTTTAACGACGCGGCTCATTGAGGGTACCGACGGGAGCAAAAAAATGAGTAAAAGCTCGAACAATTATATAGGAGTCGCGGAAAAATCGGATGTCATGTTCGGGAAAATTATGTCCATTCCGGACTCATTGATTCTAAAATATTTTGAGGCGCTGACCATGGTACCCGACTCGGAAATTGAAAAGATTGGTTTGAAATTAAAATCCGGAGAAAATCCCAAGAACATTAAGATGCAACTGGCCGGTGAAATAGTAAAAATCTATCACGGCGAGAAAAAAGCTGAAAAGGCGGCGTTGGAATTTGAAAGAGTATTTTCTAAAAAAGAATTTCCGGATAAAATCGCAACGGTAATATTGTCCGATGAGGGGCGCAATATTTTAAATTTATTATCAGAAATGTTGCTGGTAAAATCAAAAAGCGAGGCGCGCCGATTGATTTTAGAGAACGCGGTAAAATTGGACGGCAAGATTATTAACGATCCGAGGGCAAAAATATCTATAAAAAAAGACGCTATACTGCAAGTGGGCAAAAAGCGTTTTGTAAAAATCAAAATAAAATAACCCCGCCTATGAAAATGGCGGGGTTATTTTATTTATTCTTCCTTAAAATCTTCTAATTCTTCATCGGCGTTATCCAGCCAGTCGTCGTCCGTGCTGACACTCTTGGTTTTGAAGCCGCCAATCTCCGCGTCTTCTTCGCCCATTTCCGAGACCTCTGAATCTTCTAAGTCATCGGCGAAATCCAAACCGCTTTCATTGCTTAGGAGATATTTTGAAGCCATGTTTTATTTATTAATGAATAATTTAGGGATAGTATAGCAAGCCGTTATGGCGATGGCAAGGGCGTCGCTGGCGTCGTCTAATTTGGGCGGTTTTTCAATTTTTAAAATACGGCAGGCCATTTTTCTCACCTGATCTTTTTCCGCTTTTCCGTAGCCGGCAACGGCCAGTTTGACTTCCGGAGGCGTGAAATCGAATATTCGTATATTTTGCGAATTAGCGCGGTCGATGATAACGCCTCGCGCTTCCGATACCGTAAAAGCCGTTTTGGCATTTTTGGTAAAAAACAATTTTTCAATCGCTAAAATTTCCGGCCGATATTTGGAAATCAGATCGGCGACGAAAACGGAAATTTCACTCAGGCGATCTTTTTGTTCTTTATTTTTGGTTTCCAAACACCCATAGGTTAATATGACGAGAGTGTCGGCGTCTTTTTTATCAATTATTGCGTAACCAATTCTGGTTGTGCCCGGATCAATCCCCAATATTATCATAAATTTCACTTACATCTTGCTGCTCATCTATGGCGCCGTAGAGCGTCTCCAATTCTTTTTTTACATTTTCATCTTCTATTTTAATGGGATTGTTGGGGGCCCAATCGGCGCCATCGCGGCGAAACATCCACTGGATGGAATTGAGTTCGGCGAATTTGGCGTTGTGGTCGGATAATATTTTTTTGACTTCGGCCAATGTTCTATTTTTATTGTCGGTGATGGCGGTTATTAAAATGACAACGCCGCCGGCGCCGAAGGCGCCGTAAATAACTTCTTCCGGCGCGGCGCCGGTGATTTCTCCAGTTCCTCTTTTGATGGCGCGCTCGATATTTTCTTTGGGCACATTTACTTCGCGGGCATTTTCAATCATGGTCCGTAGGGTGGGGTTGTCGGCGGGGTTGCCGCCTTTTTTGGCGGCGATAGTAATGAGCGAGGTGATTTTTGAAAAAACCTTTGATCTTTTAGCGTCGGTTATCGCTTTCTTGTGCTTAATTGTTGACCATTTTGAATGCCCAGACATATTGCAGTAAATATACTATAATATTTATATTTTTTCACCATTGACACAATAATATTGCCGTGTAATAATGCGGTAAAAGTTGATTAAAGTTCATTAAAATAAGGAGGTTTTATGGAGATGGAGACGGTTGCGATTTTGATTGCAGTTGCTGTTTTGGTTGGCGCAATTTCAGGTGCTATAGGGTACAATGTTTCTCGCAAAAGAGCACCCTGGATAATAGCAATACCCAGTGCCTTTGTTGGCATATGGTCGTGGGATAAAATACCCCCCCCTTTTTTAATACTAATGAGAGGATTGGGATTGATGATAATAGCGTTGGTTGTTGGCACTATCACTTTAGTTATTTTCAGCTATATTGCCAATCTACTCTACCATCCGGACAAAAAAGACTAATTTAGTTTCCAGAATGAAAATCGGCGGCGCAGTAGCGCCGCTTTTGTTTTTGTTTTGAGAAAAAAGTAGTAAAATAATAGTGTGGAGCAAAAAAAGGCCCCATGAGGACAAAACCTCATAGGGGGATCTTTTCCGTTGGTGATATTTATAGTGTAGCAAAAATTCACTAAAAGTCAATAAGTGTTTTTTATAATAAACTCTGGTTTTCCGGGGGGAGCTGGAAACCCAGGTGCTCGTAGGCGAGTTTGGTGGCGATGCGGCCGCGCGCCGTTCGTTGCAGGAATCCGATTTGAAGCAGATAGGGCTCATTTATATCTTCAATGGTATCCAACTCTTCCGAGGTGGCGGCGGCCAGCGCTTGAAGGCCGACCGGCCCGCCGTTGAATTTTTTAATAATCGCTTCAATGAGCCGGCGATCGGTCAGTTCGAGGCCCAGATGGTCAACTTCCAATAGCGCCAGCGCTTTTTGCGTCATTTCTTGAGTTATAATGCCGACGCCTTCCACTTCCGCGTAATCGCGGACTCTTTTGAGCAGGCGGTTGGCGACACGGGGTGTGAATCGGGAAGAAATGGCGATTTGCCTCAATGCGTCCGGCTCGGCCGACAAACTCATCAGCGCCGCAGATCTTTTCAAGATATTTTCAATGTCTTCTTGAGTATAGAAATCAAGCCGAAAAGTAACGCCGAATCTGGAACGCAAAGGATTGGATAATAGGCCGACGCGCGTGGTGGCCGCGATGAGTGAAAAGGGCGGTAAATCAAGCTGAAGCGTCCTTGCCGAAGGACCCTTTCCTATTATAATATGCAATATGCGATTTTCCATTGCCGGATAGAGAACCTCCTCAATCGTTTTGTTTAACCGGTGCGCTTCATCAATAAATAAAATATCTCCACTATTGAGATTTGTCAGTACGGACGCTAAATCTCCGACTTTTTCGATAGCCGGCCCGGAAGTGATCCTGATATTGGCGCCCATCTCTCGCGCCACGATATACGCCAAGGTGGTTTTGCCAAGGCCGGCGGGTCCGTATAAGAGCAAATGATCAATGGGTTCGGCCCGTTTTTTGGCCGCTTCCAAAAGGATTTTCAGATTGGCTTTAACTTTATCCTGGCCAATGTACTCGTCCCAAGCGCGGGGCCTTAAGGCCTGATCAAGCGTCTTGTCTTCGGGTTTGAGTTTTGAGCCGGTCGAGTTTAAATTTTCCATTTGACAATTATGTAATTTATTGGTATAATTAGTAAAGTGATAGTGGTGCGTCGCTCCTAATGACCTCGAGGCAATAAAGACGTAAAATTCAAATACTTCGTCTTTCCGGGGCCTTTCCTTGCTTGGGTAGCCCGGTTTCGGCTAGGTTATTACACAAATTGGTCCTATCCCTTCAAGCCTGCTTGAAGGACTATTGCCTCGAGATTATTAAGAACGACTATCCCATTTTTCCCATTACCCTCTCCACCTCTTCAATCGTGGTGGTCCCATTTGTTATTTTTATAACTGCGTCTTGCGTCATGGTTACCATGCCGCTTTTCAGCGCCGATTCCCTCAATTTGGCTTCGGTTGGTGATTCCAAAATCAGCCGTTCCACGGTATCGTCAACTTTGAATAATTCTACTATGGCGGCGCGTCCCAAATAACCATTGTGGCAATTTTCACAACCGCGCGCTTCCAATATGGTGGTTCTTTCGTCAAATTTAAAATCAACTCTCGGCGGCAGATTGTTTAATATCTTTTTGAAATTTTGGGTTTCCGCTTCGGTTAAAGGTCTTTTGGTCGCGCATTTTTTACAGACCGTTCGCAGAAGCCGTTGCGCCATCAGCAAGTTAATGGCGGGCGCGATGACGGGCGGTTTTATCCCCAAATCAATCAGGCGGGGGATGGCGCCGATGGCATCGTTGGTATGCAGAGTGGAAAAAACAAGGTGTCCGGTGAGAGCGGCGTGGGCGGCAATTTCCGCCGTTTCGTAATCCCTAATTTCTCCAACCAGAATAACATCCGGATCCTGGCGGACAATGGATCTTAATCCATTTTCAAAAGTATAGCCCTTGTCCGGTTCCACCTGGGTTTGGGATATCCCGTCGATGCGGTACTCGATAGGATCTTCAATGGTGATAATTTTAATATCGGAGGTCAGAATTTTTTTGATAAAGGCGTAAAGAGTGGTGGTTTTGCCGGAGCCGGTGGGGCCGGTGGTGAGAATCATGCCGGTCGGCCTTTGCAGTTCTTTATTGATAATTTCCAAATCATCTTCTCTTATCCCCAAACTATCCACATCAATTTTAATGACGCGAGGGTCCAGAATTCTCATGACGATATTTTCACCGTAGGCGCCGGGCAATGCCGAGGTTCTTATTTCGATATTAATGTCGTCGGAGATGACGCTGAATCTGCCGTCTTGCGCTTTTTCGCGGATGTTTAATTTCAATCCCGACAACAATTTAATGCGGTTAAGCGCCAATGCGTAGACCTGTGGCGGCATTTGTATCACATCTTCCAAAACCCCGTCGAGGCGGAGCCGGATGCGAACCGTCGCCTCTTCCGGTTCCAAGTGAATATCCGAGGCCTTTAAAATCAGCGCGCCCGCTAAAAGTGCTTCTATAATCTGGGATGTTTTTGCTTCAAACAATCCTGCGATGGTTGTTTTTAGGTCTTTGACGCCAATGATTTGTTTTTGGAAATTCGATAGCAGGTTGTTTGAGATTTGCACCTGTCCGGTTATTTCCTTATCCAATTCCGGCGGCGGGTAGTGGGATAGCGCTTTTTTTAATCCCGTTTCCGAAACGATAAAAATTTTTATCGAATAGCCGGCGACTTGCAGTTCCTTGATTAACAATCTGGCGGCGGGATTTTCCGGGTCCGAAACGGCAAGACGCAATGTCTTGGCTTCTATGTTTATGGCAGCGGCATTGGCCTTCTCCGCCTTTTCCCGAGGGATCAATTTTAGGGCGTCAGTTTCAATTGGGATGAAAGCCAGATCAAGATAGGGAAAATTCATTTTTTCCGCTAAAAGCTTCGCCCGCGCTTCTTCTTCCCGGCGACGAACTTTTATCAGCAGATCTTCTTGTTTTTCTTCCCCCTTGAACATAGTGGTATATTGGCAATATTAAGAGTGGGGAGTCAAATTTTTTGTGGATAAGTTGTTGAAAATAAGTGAATTTGACAAATGAATTACTTAAGCGTATAATATAAACATTGAAATTTGATGTTTGAAAACTAACAATATAGAGAAGAAAGGAGGTTTTTATGAAAAAGACAATTTGCGTTTTTTTAGTTGTTTGTTTTTTTATCGCGGCGACTTCTAAGCCGGCTCGCGCCGATGGGTTTTCCGTCGGGGCGGCGCTGTTGGGTGGATTTTTGATCGGCACCATCTGGGCGCCGAGAGTGGTAACTGGGCCACCAATGATCCACGGGCCGGCGGTTCAATACCACTATCCGCAGCCGCAATATCGCGGTGGATATTACGCCGCGCCGCCCCCACCGTACTATGCGCCGCCTCCGGCGCGCTATGTGCCAGAACCGACAACGGTTTGCGCGCAGGACATTTACGGCAATATAAATTGCCGGACAATTCAATATTAGGGCGCTTCGCGCCCTTTTTTATTTTGCCGTGATTATGCTATTATCAAAATAGGATTTTTTGAGTTGGTTCGAATTCAAAGAAAATTGGGAGAATTTATAGGTAAAAAAGTCGATCTTTTAACTCCGCAATCGCTGAGTAAGTTTTTTAGGGAAAAAGTACTGGCGGAAGCGGAAGATATTTATGAAGGATGATCTTATTTATTTAAAGCACATTTAGGGAAGTAACTTGCAATAAAAATTACAAACTTAAATAAAACAATGAAAACTACAATATTGATTATTATCGGAATTTTAATATTGAGTAGTATTTCGTACGGCTCTTACTATTGGTGGCCGAAAGACGAAACCGCTAACTGGCAGACATATAAAAATGAGCAATATGGATTTGAAGTGAAATATCAGAAAAATAAATTTGCTAACTGTGGCCCCGATAAGATAGACCCGGAGATTTTTAGTCTTTTTCCATCCGACGAAATGGATGAGATAAAGTATTGTGAGAGTATTAATAACACAGACACATTTTCTGAAATCGTTATGGAAATTGTAAAAATAGATGGTGTTGTGACAAAAAGTGGCCAGCGAATTATTCAGTATCAGAATGGATTAAATAGAAGCCCTCTTTCATCGAAAGAAATTATCGTTGGTAATCTAAAAATAGCAGAGAAAAGTTATGAATTTACAGAACAAGACGGCCCGCTTGCTCAATTAAAAGGATATCAAGAGGTAATGATAGACAATGGAAAAATCACAATAGTAGCGACTCACTTGGGGGTGAATGAATCGGGCGTTAAATTATTTGAGCAAATCCTTTCCACTTTCAAATTCACGAAATAAATAAAGATTTTGAAATTTATTTAGATGCTTTACTTTAAGCAGGGGGCTTGTTACAGTATAGGCACTATGAGTAATTACCATTTCTCAATTATTGTTGAACAAGATAGTGACGGTTATTTTGTTTTTTGCCCGGAGTTACAAGGTTGCTGCAGCCAAGGAGAGACATACGAAGAGGCGGTTCAAAATATAAAAGACGCTATTAAATTGCATATCGCGGATCGGCTTACCAATAGGGAAGAATTGCCGGAGACAAAATCCATTAGTTTATCCACCGTGGAAGTAGCGATTTGAAATGTCTGGACTCCCCAAGGTAACAGCCAAAGAAATAATAGCCGCGCTTGAAAAAGCCGGTTTTATTTTTTCCCGTCAAAGCGGCAGCCATAAAATATACAAAAATACCAAGGGCATTCGGGCAACCGTGCCATTTCATGGCAGTAAAATTTTACATCCGAAAATTATCAAAAGAATTTTAGACGATACCGGAATTGAAATTGAGAAATAACAAAGACGGAGTTGTGGATGGTTCGTGTTTTTCTTTATCTTAGTTTGTGCGCTGTTTAATGCTATTTCAACGATCGTCCGAATAGCATTAAGACCAATAGAATAAAAAAACCGCCCTTTTTAATTTTGGGTTTATTTGCTACGATGGAGGCAATATGGAAACGACGCAAGCGGTGGAAATAATCACCAAATCGGCGGAAGAAACGAAAAAGGCGGGAGTTGCCTTGGCAAGATCACTTGCGAAAGAACCGATTAAAATAGGGCGGGCGATGGTCATCGCTTTTGAAGGCGATTTGGGCGCCGGCAAGACCTCGTTTATTCAGGGCTTCGCCCGAGGATTGGGAGTAAAAGAAAGCGTTTTGAGTCCGACATTTGTTATACAAAAAGATTTTTCTATCGCACTGAGTAGATACAAGAATTTTTATCATATCGACGCCTATCGTCTAAAGAATCCAGAAGAACTTCTTGAATTGGGGTTTGAAGATATTATTAAAAATCCGGAAAATATTGTCGCCATCGAATGGGCGGATAAAGTGAGAACAATACTGCCGCGCGAAATTTTAAAAATAGAATTAGAGAATTTGGGAGCAAACAAAAGAAAAATTGCCATAGTAACAGAATATTAAAAACAATATAAATCATTTTTCTCGCGCGCTCGGTCGCCCAGCGGCTTCCTCGCTGTCCGATGAAGCTCATTTTGCTTCGCCAAGGCGGAGACCATGCCAAAATGGCTTCATAAGCTTCGGAAAATAATTTATATTATTTTTTTATAAAACCATGAAAAAATTCATTTTAATCGACGCTTACGCTCTGATCCATCGCGCGTATCACGCTTTGCCGCCGCTGACGGCCAAGGGCGGCGAGATGGTGAACGCCGTTTTTGGTTTTTCTTCCATTTTGATTAAAACCATCAATGAATTTAAGCCCGACTACATGGCCGCCGCTTTTGATATGGCCGAGCCGACTTTTCGCCACAAAGAATATAAAGAATACAAGGCCAAAAGGCCCGAAGCGCCGCCGGATTTATACGCTCAAATTCCGCGAGTGAAAGAAATTCTTAAAGCGTTTGGGATTCCGACTTATGAAAAATCCGGCTACGAGGCGGATGACATCATCGGCACCATAGTTAAAAAACTGGAAAACAACAAAGATGTTGAAATCTTAATCCTCACCGGCGACATGGACACGCTTCAACTTGTTGGTAAGGGCGTCAAGGTCTTTACGCCGAAGCGCGGTTTGAGCGATCCAATTCTTTACGATGAAAAGAAAGTTATGGAAAGATTTGGGGGGCTGAAGCCGGATCAGTTGAACGATTTTAAAGGTCTGAAGGGCGACCCGTCGGATAACATCCCCGGCGTTAAAGGTATTGGAGAAAAAACCGCCATTAGTTTATTTAATCGCTATCAGACGCTTGAGGGACTTTATAAAGCGATAGACGATAATGAAATTGAGGGCGTCAGTGACTCTGTGGTGGAAAAATTGCAAAACGACAAGAAGATGGCTATTTTTTCAAAAAAACTTTCGACTCTTGATAGGGATGTCGCCATTACATTCAGTTTGGAAAAAAATAAGTTTGATAAATCGGGCAAGGTTAAAAATAAAGCCGCCGAAGCATTCAGGGAATTGGGGTTTGTCAGTTTGATTGAGAGATTGAAGCCCGCCGGCGAGCAGGGGTCGTTGCCGATGTCGGAAAAAAAACAGGCGCGCATCGCATACAAAAAAATTCCTCAGGATTTAAGTTTTATAAAACTGAATGACGAACTGAAAAATAATCAAGAAATTTTTTTATCTTACAAACTTCAAGAAAACGGCAACTTGGAGTCGCTGGCGATGGGCGATGGCGAAAGCGTTTATGTTCTGGACAATAATTTTTCGAGTGTAGCGAAAATTTTATCCGACAAAAAAATCAAAAAAGTCGGATGCGATTTCAAACCGCTTATTAAAGCGCTATGGCAGGAAAATATTAATTTGGAAGGAGTGGAATTTGATGCCGCCATTGCGACCTATGTTTTGAATCCGGGCGAGCGCGACTATGGAATCGCGAAATTAGCTCTCAAAGAATTCGGAGAATCGGTTGCGGATGATTCCGATGAGGATCTGGCGCTTCAAATAGGTATTTTAAGGCGATTGAAACCGATTCTGTCGGCGCGTCTTGAGGAAACCGAAACCCGATATATTTTTGAAGAAATCGAAATGCCCCTGATTCCAGTTTTGGCAAAAATGGAAGAGATTGGCGTTAAAATTGACGGGAAAAAATTGAATAAAATCAGCAAACAATTAGAAGGTGGATTGGCGATGCTGGAAAAAGAAATATATGAATCGGCCGGAGAAGAATTTAACATAAATTCTCCGAAACAGATGGCGGAAATTCTTTTTGAAAAATTGAAAATTACGGGATCGATGAAAGGCGGGCGGATAAAAAAGACGCCCGGCGGCGCGCTTTCAACCAATGCCGGAGAATTGGAAAAAATGAAAGGCCGGCACAAAATTATCGAATATATTTTAAATTATCGCGAACTGGCGAAATTGAAGTCAACTTATGCCGACGCATTACCTGCATTAATGGATAAAAAGGGTCGCATTCACACCACCTACAATCAAATGGGGACGGCGACCGGCCGCCTTTCCAGTCAAGATCCGAATCTACAAAACATTCCGGCCCATGGCGGTTTTGGCGACGAAATTAGAGAAACATTTATAGCCGAGTCGGGGTATCAGTTTGTTTCCATCGATTATTCTCAAATCCAATTAAGAATTATCGCCGCTCTGGCCGACGACTCAAAAATGATCGAGGCATTTGCCAAAGGATTGGATATCCACAAATTTACGGCGGCGGAAATAAATAATGTCGCGCTGGACAAGGTGACTCCGGAAATGCGTTTTGCCGCCAAGGAACTTAATTTTGGCATCATTTTCGGCATGGGCGGCCAGAGTTTTTCGGAATCGGCCCGTATTAGTCGGGAACAGGCGGATAAATTCATCGGCGAATATTTGAGGGATTTTTCCGGTGTCGCCCAATATATGGAAAAATTAAAAGCCGACGCGCGCCAAAACGGTTTTGCAGTCACTTTTCTGGGCCGCCGCCGCTATTTGCCGGAACTGAATTCTCCCAATTATAGGTTGCGCTCCCAAGCGGAAAGAATAGCGGTTAATATGCCGATTCAAGGACTTGAGGCCGATATTATAAAGAAGGCGATGACGGCAATTGATCGGTGGGCGCGAAAAGAAAATTTTGGCGACAACTTCAAGATGTTGCTGCAGGTTCATGACGAATTGCTGTTTGAAGTCAAGGAAAATTTGATTGCAAAAGTAACGCCGAAAATTATGGCACTAATGGAAGGCGTAATAAAATTAAAAGCGCCCATTACCGCCGAAGCAAAAAGCGGCGGCAATTGGGCGGAACTACATGCCCGAACTTCCAGAAGTACAAACAATCGTTAACGATTTAAACAAGAAAGTTAAGGGCTCGACTATAACCAATGTTATGACTGATTGGCCGAAATCATTCTGGCGTTCACCGGGCGGTTTCAATGGTTTTAGAAAGGAAGTGAAGGGGAGGAAAATAATCAAGATTTGGAGAATCGGAAAAAATATAATTTTTGATTTATCCGGAAATGAGGAAATGCTTATCCACCAAAAAATGACAGGACATCTTCTTGTTGGGGAATGGGAAAGGCGAGACGGAAAATGGGTGTCAAAACAAAAAGGGGCGTTGGCGGAAAAAGTAAACAGTTATATCCGCGCCATGTTTTTCTTGTCTAAGGGCAAGATGATAGCATTTTCCGACATGAGGAAATTCGGGAAAATTTTAGCGGTTAAAAAAGAAGATTTTAAAAATCTTGAAGATGTGAAAAATATCGGGCCCGATCCATTAACGATCAAGTTTAATGAGTTTAAGAGTTTAATCAGTAAAAAACGGGGACCGATCAAGAAAATCTTAATGGACCAGAATATCGTTTCCGGCATCGGCAACATCTATGCCGACGAGATTTTATTTGTCGCCGGAATCCATCCCCTTGTCAAAACGGAAAAATTAAATAACGAAAAATTAAAGCGAATTTTTAACGCCGGTAAAAAAATTCTTAAAAAGGCGGTAAAATTGCGGGGGACTTCCACCTACGACTATCGAGATACGGCCGGCAAGCCGGGCCATTATGGAGAGGCGCGGTTGGTTTATCAAAGGACGGGCGCCAGATGCCCCAATCGATGCGGCGGCATAATTGAAAAAGTTAAAATTGGCCAGCGATCGGCGCATTTTTGCCCCGCCTGCCAAAAGTTATGATAATATTTTTATACGGCGAAGATTCTTATAGAATCAACCAAAAAATCAAGGAAATAGTAAAAGGATATGAAGCCAAAAATCCTAGCGGTTTTAATTTGGCTGAGATTGATTTAGAAGAAAGTAAGATAGATGATTTTTTTGAAACAGCCAGAGCGGGCTCGCTAATTCCAGAAAAAAAATTGATTATTTTAAAAAACATATTCTCCGCCGACTCGGAAAAGATTTTAGAATTTTTCCAGCCAAAGCAGGCGCCTTTGGCGGATAAATTCCAAGATATAATTTTTCTTATTATTCATTTTGGCGGCTCCAATAAAGATAAACTTTTTGAATATCTTACCGCCAAGCCGAATCAATCCCAGAATTTCAAAATACTGAAAGAATACGAGATTAAGTCATGGGCGCGGCAATTCGCCAATTCTTTGGATATAGATTTCGCGAGCGACGCGATTGATTTTTTGGTGGCCAATCGCGGCGCCGATCTTTGGCGGCTTGATTCGGAAATCAGAAAATTGGCAGATTACAAAGTGAAAGGTGTTTTGAGCAAATCGCAGGTTGAAGAATTGGCGGCGGCCGGCGCCGATTACAAAGTTTTTGAATTAACCGACGCCATGGCCAGAAAGGATAAGAAAAAAGCGCTAGCGGCGCTTTACAAAACATTGGATGGCGGTGAAAAACCAACGGAAATGCTGGGTTTGCTGGCCTGGCAGGTCAGAAACCTTTTAAGATTTAAGATGAATCCGAATAATCCGGCGGAACTAAAACTCCATCCCTTTGTTTTGGAAAAAACAAAAACCGCGGCAAAATTATTTTCCATTGAAGAACTGAAAACAATTTTGTCGCGGATTATTGATTTGGATTTAACGCTCAAAACCAGTGACTCCGACGCCAAGACCGCGCTATCCCTTTTAATTGCGGAATTGTAGAAAATTAGTATTATAAAATCCCAAATTTTGTTTTCTCCGAAACATGTCGCCTCGCTCCAGCGGCTCGGCGCATTCACTCTCGCGATTTTGCCCCGCCAAGGCGGGGACCAATCCAAAATCGCCCCGAGAGTTCTGCGAAAACAAAATTTGGGATTTTATTTTTCTACAGTTTATTAACCGTTTTGGTTAAGCGTGATTTCATTCTTGACGCGGTGTTTTTCTTGATGAGATTGTTTTTTGCCGCTTTGTCCAGCGCTTTGTAAACCTTCGGCAACGCTTCGCCGGCGCCTTTTTTGTCTTTGGCGATCACCAGTTTTTTCAGCGATTTTACTTCGTCTTTAAGCGATCGCGATTGCTTCACATTTCTGATGTGACGCCTTTTGTTTTGTCTTAGGGCCTTTTCGGCCGATTTTGTTATTGGCATATATTGAATAAAATTTTCAATTCTTAATTTTCAATTTTCAATGAATGCCCCTAATGAATTAATGTTTAAAGAATTAAAACATTAGAAATTGATTGGAAATTAAAAATTGGAAATTAGAAATTAACCAAGTGCTATACTATATTATATTTCTAATTTTGGCAAATTTTAGTTATACTTATAGAAGAAGAAAAAATTTATGATTTCTCATCTTGAAGGTAAAATTTTAGACAAAAACGATAAATTTTTTGTGGTTGACATTAATGGTGTCGGCTATAAGGTTTTTTCTCATAGCGGAATTTTGGTGAAAATTCCGGAAATTGGCCAAACAGTTAAAATTTGGACTCATCTTTGTGTCCGTGAAGACGCTATGGATTTATATGGATTTTTAAATAACGAAGAGGTGGATTTTTTTGAGACGCTTATTTCCATTTCCGGCATCGGTCCGCGGTCGGCGTTGGGTATTTTGGAAGTGGCGCCGGTTTCCGGTTTGAAGCAGGCCATTGTTTCCGAAGACGAAACATTTTTTACCAAGGTCTCCGGCATCGGCAGGAAAACGGCGCAAAGATTGATTTTGGAACTGAAAACCAAATTGGCCAAAACGGTGGTTTTGGAAAAGGGAGGAAGATTTAAAGAAATGGGAGACGCCTTTGAGGCGCTGGTGTCTTTGGGCTACAAAGCGGGCGATGTTAGGAATATTCTTAACGAATTGCCGAAGGAAATGGAAAGCGTGGAAGATAAGGTCAAAGCGGCGCTGAAAAAACTGGGCCGCGGCTGACTCTTGATTTTTTACTTAGTGCGGAGTAATCTAACCTCTATCAAAAATAGGGGTTATTTAACATTTTAATAGGAGGTGTGAGATGGGCGATTTAAAGGTTAGTTTGATGGCAACTTGCGGCGATCCGCAGTTGATTGCCGCGGCCGGAGCGCTGGGCTGTTTCGAAGAGGACTCTTCAGCTAAAATTTTGGAGGGTCTTTTGGCTCTTTCTACGGAGGAGCGCGACAAAAAATGCAAGGCGGTTTTGAAGAATAGTTTCGGGATGGGCCACGGCTCGGTTGGCGATCAGGGAATATTTATTTTCAGCATTGAAAATCTGCCCCGGTCGGCCACGCTTCAGCTTTGCCTGCCGGAATTCGCCTCACACTTGCAGCAGTCCTTAAGGCGCGCCAAGCCGGATCGAGGGTTTTATCTGCCGAAGAAAATTATAGATGATAAATACATCTCCATCGCATGGGATATTTTATCGGAAAGTTTTGAATTTTATCAGGAAATGTCGGCGGCCGGTATCCCCGGAGAAGACGCCCGGTATATTTTACCGCTTTACACTAAAACCAATATCCAGACCGCGCTTAGCGCCAGAGAGTTATGCCATTTAAGGGCGGCGTCAAATAAAGATGTGACGCCATATATAGTGTGGTTTGTTGTTGAAGAAATGTGGAGGTTTGCCCATGAGGTGGCGCCGTATCTTTTTGAGGACTTTGGCGCCAATTATGAACCGCTCGCGTGGTATCCGTCGTCTCAACTTTTTGCCGATAAAAATTTAACCATGGATCGCCTCGTCGACAAATATGCCGCCAAAGATTGCAAAGTAGCGCTTGTTTATCAGCCGTGGTTAATTGGTGCAATAACGGCAAGAACAATTCACGAAGCGGTTAAAAATCGGAATGAAGCCGAATTAGCCAATCTGAAACACATCCATTTTGAATTTTTGGTAAAAATGTCGCTGGCCTGTTTCCATCAGGCGACGCGCCAGAGAACCTGGAATCAATCGGTGGAACCAATTTATGACGCCGCTCAAGCCGATTTTGATAATCCCTTTAGTCGGATGTTTGCTCCCGCGTCTATTAAAAGATCTGATTTTGCGGACAAATACAGAGAGATGTACATGAAAATGATGTCTTTGTATATAAAATTGATACAAAGGAACATGCCAAGGAGTGAGGCCATCGGGGTCGTCCCGCATTCCTTAATGGTTTACGACTGGATTCATGTCAATGGTTGGAACGCTATTCACGCCATCGGCAAGAGAACCTGTGAAAAGGCGCAATTGGAAATTCGCCACATCGCTTGGGCGATGGCGAAGTATATAAAAACCGCGATGCCGATTTTTGAGGGATTTGTGGAGCCACAGTGCGTCACCTACGGCAAGTGTCCGGAAAAAGATCCTTGCGACTATTTGGAAAAAAGAAAAAGAAAGACCGTCAAACATGACGGTTTGCATATCGACTAATTTAGAAACAACAACCCCGCATTGCGGGGTTTTATGTTTTATGGGCGGGGAGGGAGTCGAACCCTCATGCCTTGCGGCACACGATTTTGAGTCGTGCGTGTCTGCCATTCCACCACTCGCCCGAAAATTGTTCCGTAAAACAAAATTTATTATTGATATTGCCACAAAAATATCTTATAGTAAAGATATCAACATGGCGAAAGTTATCAGCGTTGTTAACGCAAAAGGCGGCGTCGGGAAAAGCACTACGGCGGTAAATCTCGGCGCCTATCTTGCGGCGCTCGGGAAGTATGTTTTACTGGTTGATTTGGACCCGCAGGCCAATGCCACTGTGGGCGTCGGCGTCAATTGGCGGAAACTGGATAGGCACTTGTATCATTCCTTGGCGGAATTCGTGGAGCCGGACGAGATTATCCAAAAAACCGGTCTGTTCGGCTACGATCTTCTTCCGGCGGCGCCGGCGTTAGCCGGCGCGTCGGTTGAATTGATAAATCTCGAGCGCCGCGAATGGCGCCTGTACGATCTGTTGAGAAAAATCAGGACGAATTATGACTATATTATTGTTGATTCTCCGCCTTCGCTCGGCCTTTTGACCATCAATGGTTTGGTGGCAGCCGAGGAAGTGATTATTCCGGTGCAATGCGAGTATTACGCGCTGGAAGGATTGGGGCAGCTACTTGAAACAATTAATTTAATACGCGATAATTTAGGGCGGGAGTTGAAAATAAAAGGAGTGCTACTGACCATGTATGACAAGAGGCAAAGATTGAGCAGGGAAGTTGTCAAAGAAGTGCGCCGCAATTTCCCGGGATATGTTTTTGACACGTTG
>DMPO01000009.1 GCA_003455995.1 Candidatus Azambacteria bacterium
CAGATTTTGGTGGAAATGGACGGTTTTGATCGCGAGACCAATGTTATTATCGTCGCGGCGACCAACCGCCCAGATATTTTGGATCCGGCGCTTTTGAGGCCGGGGCGCTTTGACCGGCGGATTGTTTTGGACATTCCCGACATCAACGATCGCGAGGCGATTTTGAAAATCCATTCGCTCGACAAGCCGATGGCGCCCGATATCGATTTCAGGAGAATCGCCGAAAGAACGCCGGGCTTTTCCGGCGCCGATTTGGCCAATGTCATCAATGAAGGGGCGATTCTGACGGCGCGCCAAAACAAGAAAGCCGTCGATCAGGAAACCCTTTATCATTCCATCGAAAAAGTGCTGTTGGGTCCGGAGCGTCGAAGCCATCTTCTTTCCACTAAAGAAAAAGAAATCGCGTCGTATCACGAGGCCGGCCACGCTTTGATTGCCGGTGTTTTGCCCCATTCCGATCCGGTGCATAAAATTTCCATCGTTTCTCGCGGCCGCGCCGCCGGCTACACTTTGAAACTTCCTTTGGAGGATCGCCATCTGCATTCCAAGAATGAATTTCTGGCCGATATGGCGGTGTTAATGGGCGGTTACGCGGCGGAAAAAATCGTTTTTAAAGAATTGACCACCGGCGCTTCCGATGATTTGAGAAAGGCGACCGATTTGGCGCGGCGGCTGGTTACCGAATACGGCATGTCGGAAAAATTCGGCCCGATTGCCTTTGGCGAAAGCGACGAAATGATATTTTTGGGCCGCGATTTCGGATCCGAAAAAAATTATTCCGAATCGGTGGCTCAAGAAATTGACAAAGAAGTCAAGAATTTTCTTTTTACGGCCTATGATACGGCCAAAAAAATTATTGCCCAGCGCCGGAAAAAACTGAAAGAAATCGCCGAGCGGCTCATTGAAAAAGAAACCATCGAACGCGACGAATTCAACGCGATTATGGTCGCGGCGTAAGCGTGGGCGCATAGCTCAATGGTAGAGCAATCGTCTTATACACGATCGGTTCCAGGTTCGAATCCTGGTGCGCCCAATGGAGGCGTTTAACAATGAAATAGGGGGCGTTTAGCTCAGTAGTTAGAGCGCTTCGTTGACATCGAAGAGGTCATAGGTGCGATCCCTATAACGCCCACAAAATGAACATTCCACTCAATATTATTTATGAAGACGATGCCGTCGTTGTTTTGAACAAACAGGCGGGGATTTCGGTTCATCCATCCATGAACGAGCCGCAGGGGACTTTATCCGACGCGCTGGTTGCCAAGTATCCGAAAATGAAAACAGTCGGCGACGATCCGATGCGGCCGGGCATTGTCCATCGTTTGGACAAAGACACCTCGGGGCTTTTAATAGTTGCCAAAAATCAGGAAGCGTTTGAATTTTTAAAAAGAGAATGGCAAGAAGGGCGAGTTATCAAAAAATATCTGGCCTTGGTCTGGGGGCGCCCGAAAGAAAAAGGGGAAATAATCTCGGAACTTGCCCGATCGCCCAAGGATTTTAGGAAAAGAATCGTGGTTAACCCCGGGAAAAATAAAAATAAAGAATTAAAAGGCAAATTGGCGATTACGGAGTATAAAGTAGTGAGAAAATATGCGAATTTTTCTTTGGTTGAAGTTTATCCCAAGACCGGCAGAATGCATCAAATTAGAGTTCATATGGCATCCATCGGCTGCCCCGTGGCGGGAGACAAAATTTATGGCGGGAAAAGAAAAAATCCGGAAGGACTGACTCACCAGTTTCTCTATGCTTTTTATTTAGGAATTGTTCTGCCTGGAAACAAAAAAATGGCATTTGAAGCCGATTTGCCGGAGGACTTGCGGGATATATTGACCAAACTGGAAAAATAATGGCATAATGAGCGGGATAAATTTATGGAAGATGCAATAAAAATAAAATCCGGCGCTAAGGTGCGCATATGGCAGAAAGTCAAAGAAGCCGATAAGGAGCGGCTTCAGGCGTTTGAGGGAGTGGTGATTGCCGTAAAGCATGGTCATGGAAAATCTGGCACTTTTACCGTGAGAAAAATTTCCGGCGGCATTGGCGTTGAAAGGGTTTTCCCGTTCCATACGCCGACCATCGATAAAATTGAAATTCTATCGCAGGCAAAGGTTCGCCGCGCCAAGTTATATTATCTAAGGGGTCGCATCGGCAAAAGGGCGAGAATGAAACAGGTGGAGCTTGCCGAAGTCGTCGCGCCGGTTGCCGAAGAAATTCCAGCAGCGGAATAAATAATGTATAATGGTTAACGGGGGCGAGTGGTGAAACCCGGTAAACACGCATGTTCGAGGGGCATGTGCCGCAAGGCTTGAGGGTTCAAATCCCTCCTCGCCCACAGGAAAGGTTTCACCCTTCGGGTGATCGTCCGAAGGACGACAAATCCTGTCCCGCGCACCAAAAAAAATGATAGATCTAAAACAATTCGCTTCGGCGTTAAACCAAATCTCTGAAGAGAAGGGCATTTCCTCCGGTAAAGTGCTCACTACCATAGAAATGGCTTTGGCTGCGGCTTACAAAAAAGAATACGGCGAAAAAGGACAGATTGTCCGCGCCAAATTTAACCCGAACACGGGCTCCGTTAAATTTTTCCAAATCAAAACCGTAGTTGATGAATTGATGTTGAAGCCGGAAGACGAAACAGATGAAGGCGAGCCCTCATTTACCAAGGATACGGAGGGTGAAGAGGACAAAAAAATCAGGTTTAATGAAGAGAGGCATATAATGCTTGATGAAGCGAAAAAAATAAAAAATGATATTGCCATAGGCGATGAAATGGAGTTCGCGCTTGAGGCGCATGAGGACTTTGGCCGCATTGCCGCCCAGACCGCCAAGCAGGTTATCATCCAGCGCATTCGCGAAGCCGAAAGGGAGGCGGTTTGGGAAGAATATAAAGATAAGGAGGGCGAATTGGTCAGCGGCATTATCCAACGGATGGAAATGAATAATATTTTTGTTGATTTGGGGAGAACGGTCGCCATTTTTCCGCGCGAAGAGCAGATTTTCAATGAAAAATATTATATCGGCGCCAGAGTGAAATTTTTCGTGTTGTCGGTTAATTCCGATCCCAAAGGACCAGGTATAGTTTTGTCGCGGTCGCATCCTAAAATGGTATCGCGACTTTTTGAGCTGGAAGTGCCGGAGATCGGCGCCGGCGCGGTGGAAATAAAATCAATTGCCCGCGAGGCCGGCAGCCGCACCAAAATTGCAGTTTTTTCCAATGAAGAGGGTATTGATTCGGTGGGCTCCTGCATCGGCCAAAAAGGAACGCGGGTGGGCGCCGTTTTGTCGGAAATCGGCGGCGAAAAAATAGATATCATCGAATGGGCGGAAGATCCGGAAATTTTTATTTCCAACGCCATGTCTCCGGCGAAAGTGACCAAAATCGAGGTTATGCCCAACCGGCATACCGCCAAAGTTTATGTTCCGGAAGACCAATTGTCATTGGCCATCGGCAAGGCCGGCCAAAATGTCCGTTTGGCGGCTAAACTTACCGGTTGGAAAATCGATGTTGCCGGCGCTACCGTAACCGTTGAGGGGGTTAAAGAAGGCAAGGGGCTTGAGGACTTGGAAGGGGTGGGAGAAAAAACCGCCAACGCCCTGCGCGCCGCCGGCTTCAATACTCCGGAGGAAATCGCTAAAGCGTCCGTGGAAGAATTGACCGAGGTGGAGGGCGTCGGCGCCAAGACCGCCGAAAAAATCTTGGAATCCGCGAAAAAATTATTGGAATAGAATTTTCTCTTGTGGATGGTTTGTTTGGCGGTTTTGGTGTATCTTCGCTATGCTCGATATAACAGGTTCACTCGGTAAAAATAAAAGTGAATAAATTCACTTTTGCTTTTTTCTCGCTGCCTGTTATAGAATTACTTTATGGCAGACGAGAAATGGTTTTTGAATGTCGGACAAATTGTTGAACAATTGGGCATTAAGCCGAATATGGTGATTGCCGATTTTGGCGCGGGGCATGGATTTTTTTCCATCGCTTTTGCCAAAAAAGCCGGCCATTCGGGCCAGGTTTTTGCCGTGGATATTCTACAGTCGGCGCTTGACGCCATTAAATCGCAGGCCAAATTGGAGGGGCTTTTTAATATAAAATTAGTCAAAGGTAATCTGGAAAAAGCGGGCGGGTCCGCGTTGGCCGATGAGAGTTGCGATATGGTTTTCATTGCCAATTTAATGTTTCAAGCGCCGAACAAAAAAGAATTGATAACCGAGGCGTGGCGCATTTTAAAAAATGGCGGAGAGCTGGCGATTGTTGAATGGAAACCGTATACAGAACTCGGTCCCCGGAAAGAAAATCGGCTTTCCGAAGAAGAATTGAAACAACTGGTTGCACCGGAGGGCTTTGCCGAATTAAAATCAATCAATGCCGGCAGTCATCATTATGGATTGGTTTTTATTAAAAATTAAATTTTTATTGCTATGCGGATTGGAAATCGTCAGATAACGACCGGACAAATAATCATAGTGGCCGCCATTGTGGCGATTATTTTGCTTCTGGGGTTGGTTTTTTCGGGCGTTTTGCCCGGCTCGCGGCCGACATCATCGCGGGTGACTTTAGAGATCTGGGGGCTTTTTGACGAACCGGCGGTTTGGCAGCCGGTTTTTGAGACCTATAAAAAAGACCATAATATTTTTTTCAATTACACTAAAAAAAATCCGGATATCTATGAACGCGATTTGCTTGAAGCCATGGCTTCTGGCAAAGCGCCGGATATTATTATGTTCCATTCTTCTTGGCTGCCAAAGCACGGCAACAAGGTTTCGCCCCTCCCAGAAACATTGATGACGGTTAGAAGTTTTCAGGAAACATTTCCCGATGTGGCAACCACCGATTTTGTTTCGCAAAGTAAAATTTACGCTTTGCCGGTGTGGACCGATGTCTTGACGATGTTTTACAACAAGGACCTGTTTAACACGGCCGGCATCGCCGTTCCTCCAAAGACCTGGGATGATTTTATCAAAGCGATTCAAAAATTGTCGGATAAAGACAAAGACGGAAATTTGAAAAAATCCGGCGCCGCCATCGGCGCCGCCGCGAATGTCAATAACGCGGCGGATATTTTAGGCCTTTTGATGATGCAGGCGGGCGCCAAGATGATAAGCAATGACGGCGCGCAGGCGGCTTTTGATCAATCCGTTGAAACGGGCGGTTCCACCTATAAACCGGGGGAATCGGCTTTGCGGTTTTACACCGATTTTTCCAATCTGAAATCCGCTGCCTATACCTGGAATAATGCCATGCCGGACTCTCTTGACGCTTTCGCGTCCGGCCGAACGGCGATTGTTTTTGATTACGCCGTGAATGTGCCGAGAATAAAACAAAAGGCGCCCAATTTGCGCTTGGGTGTCGCCGCTATGCCTCAACTGGATAACGCGACGGAAGCGGTTAATTATGCCGATTTTTGGGGCTACAGCGTTCCGACGACTTCAAAAAATGCCGATGCCGCTTGGAACTTTTTGGTTTTTTTGACCGGCAAGAATATCAATAAATATTTTTCGGAAACGGTCTTGAGGCCGGCGGCCCGGCGCGATGTTCTCGCCGAGGAACAAACATCGCCGGATCTCGGAGTTTTCGCCGAGAACATTTTGTCGGCGAAAAATTGGTATCGCGCCAATCCGGTGGCAACCGATAAAATTTTTCTGGATATGATAGACGCCGTGATTTCCGGCAATACCAAGCCGGCCGACGCGGTTGCCGACGCCGCCGACAAAGTTACGGCGTTAATGAGATGATAAAAAAATGACCAAACCAAGATTATATTTTTTCTCAATCGCGGTTTTCATTGTTTTATTTTTAACCCTTGGTTCAAATTCGGTTTCCGCGCAAGGACTTGTGCCCTGCGGCACTAGGACCAATCCGACCGCCTGCACCGTTTGCGACCTGTTCGTTCTGCTTCAGAAAATCATCAATTTTCTGACGATTACGGCGACATCGCTGGCGACTCTTGCCTTAGTTTATATCGGACTTCTCTTCCTACTTTCCGGCGGTTCGTCAAAAAGAATTACCGAAGCCAAAGAAAAACTCTGGCTGGTCCTGTGGGGCATTTTCTGGATTTTCGGTTCCTGGCTCGTGCTCAATACCATTATCAATTTCGTTGCCGACCCAAGCGTATTTCCTTGGAAAGTGTGGAATCAGGTGGATTGTAGAGTCAGCCAGCAACCATTCGTGGTCGATCAGGCGATTCCCGTGCCGGAACCGATACTGCCGGAATCGGCAATGAGTGAAACAGAGGCCAGAAATCGTTTTCAACAGGCGGGCATTGTGGTCAACAAAAGTGCCTGTCCTGTGGGAGTGGCTTTTTACAATGTTTCGGGCGGCTGCACTTCTCTCAACGGCGTGACGGCGACAACTCTTATTGGGGCCGCGCAATTGAAAAACGATTGCCAGTGTTCGCTCACGATTACCGGAGGGACGGAACAGGGGCACGCGCAGGGAACGCTTAGCCACGCCAATGGAGATAAGTTGGATTTCCGGCCGAATGCGGCGCTGGATGGTTATATTGAAAAAAATTTTATATCTCTCAAAAGCAGAAGCGACGGCGCAAAACAATACCAAGCTCCCAGTGGAAGTGTTTATGCGCGCGAAGGCGATCATTGGGATGTTACTTTTAGACAATAATGTTTTATAGTATAATAAAAAAATGAAAACGATATTGGCTTTACTTTTCTTTTTTGCTATAATGATAATCGGCGCGCAAAGCGCGCTGGCGCAGATTATTGATATCCCCAATCCTTTGGGACCGGAGGGGTTGACGATCCCGGGGCTGGTCGCCAAGATCGCCACCTGGCTTTTGGAAATCGGTTCTGTTATAGCGGTGATAGTTATTTTGTGGGCGGCGCTGGTTTTTATGACCAGCGGCGGCAATAAGGAAAGAGTAACCCAGGCGCGGCAAACTCTGTGGTATGCTATAATAGGGCTGATAGTTCTACTTCTGGCGAGCGGCGTGGCGGAACTCATTAAAAATTTTCTAACCGGCAATTATAATTAAATATTAATAACTAATAATAATTAATAAAAAACAAAGTATGAGTAAAAATTCTTTCAAAAAAATAGGAGCAAGTATCGGAGCGGGAATAGCGTTTTTTCCATTTCTCGCGCTGGCGCAGGGTTATGGATCATTGAATCAAGCGATAGTCACTAAGCCCGGCGACATTGGGACGATACTAGCGAATATATTGGGATGGATTGCCGGCATTGTATTTACTGTGGCGTTGATAATGTTGTTATACGCGGCCATTCTATATCTTACCGCCGGGGCTAGTGAAACTGCAATGAGTAAGGCAAAGGGGGTTTTGGTTTATGCCATTGTGGGCATTGTCGTGGCCATATTGGCATATTCCGTTATTCCGTTTTTGCAGAACTTTCTTTCTGGTCGTTTTTACTAAATTTCTGGACAAATCCAGCGCAACCCCCCCCCGCCTTGACGGGGGTTTTGTTGTGGTGCGCTGGCGTTTGACACGAAATTGGAATTGATGTATAATAGATAGTATGGGTAAAAAGGGTAAAGTTCTTCAAACAATTTAAAAAAGAATAGGGAGGTGGGGAGATGGCAACGCTAAGTGGGAGAAATAAGATTTTGGCGGGTGCGGTAACAGCATTGATTTTGTGGTTTTTCGTCGGGTTAGGCATGTATAAGTTGGGGGCGTGGGGGCAAAATAAGCGCATTGCAAATCTGGGTGCGCGTCTCGATGTGGAGACGAAAAAAGCAAGTGAAAATTATGAACAATGGACATTATTGGAAAAAAATTCCGAGAAATTAAAAGTAAAGCTGGAAGAAAAGGACGCGGAGATTGCCGCCAAAGTAGTCGCGCTGGAAAGGTGCGAGGCGAAGGCGGCGCAGTTGAGTAAGCCGAAGCAGGTCGCAAAGCGGCCGGTGGCGCTGAAATCGGCTGTACAAGTCGTCGTCGCTAAGGCATCGGAGAAAAAAGAGGCACCAGCTCCGATACCGGGACCGGTACCCATTCCGGCTCCAGCGCCGGTCCCAACTCCAGCGCAAATAGCGATTCCGGCCGTGGCGACCACTCCACAACTGGTTTTAAGGATCAATATTGTGGAGTGGTCGCCGGTGTTTGCCGGCAAATCCTTGTTATCGCGGGACATCGGGCCGGTTGTTCGGCAGGGGCTAGCCGATGGAACAGTCATTCGCGCCAAGGAGACCCTCGGATTTACGGTGAACGGCGCCGCAGTTTCCGTGCAGAACGGAAGTGCCATCATCAACCCGGGTCAGGTCAGTCCGGCGACTGCCTTGGTTATTCGTCCGGTGGACGGCGCGAAATTCGCGTCGCCCCCGAACGGATTACCGTTTACCACTAACCCCGGTGAGTTATACGGGGTAGTGCAGAATGGAGTGAGCGAGATTTGGCTCAACTTCATTCTGAAAGGTGGAGCGGCACCGGCCGCCCCGCCGCCGCCGTCGGAAAAGAAAAATTTGGGAGGTCCAAAGGGACCTCCCATCCCTTATTTTGTTTCTATCAAATGATGGAAACAGAAGCAGGGAATGAATATAAATATAAACAATTTTGAATTATCACCCCTTCGGGTGACCACCCGAAGGGTGGAAAAATTAACCATAATTATTGTGGCGATTTTTATGTTATTTTTTGGCGGCTTTGAGCAAATAGTTTACGCGCAATATGACGACGCCGGCGGCTATAATTATCCGTCATTTTCCGACGCTGGAGGTTATGAATATCCTTCCGTCTCCGATGTTGGAGGTTACATTTACCCGACAATAGCTGACGCTGGTGGATATAACTATCCATCAGTTGGCGACGCTGGCGGTTACGAATATCCGACAGTTAGCGACGCCGGTGGTTATAACTATCCTTCAGTTTCTGATGCCGGTGGCTACACCTATCCATCCGTTTCTTATCCCGAAACTTATTCATATTCATCGGATTATTATGGGGGTTATAGTTATCCATCTGTCTCATATCCCGGCACTTACAATTATCCATCAATCGATTGGGGGAGTTATTCTTACCCATCCGTTTCATACCCAAGCGTTCCGACTTACCCTACAACCAATTGGGGGATATATACTTATCCGCCAGTAACTTATCCTAGTGTTCAAACTTATCCGACAACCAATTTTGGCAATTATAGTTATCCGTCTTCTTATGGTGGTTATTTCTACGACAGTTATTCAACTCCTATCGCGTATACAACTCCGATAGCATACGCGGCTACTCCCACCGGTCCCGTTAACGATATTCTTTGGGCGATAACGATAGGATTGCCTTTGTCCGTCGCGGCCTATTTGATTATTTTTCGAATTAGATTTAAAGGACATCTGACATTTGCCGAAGCATATCGCAATGCGTCACTCGAAAGAAAAATCAGGAAAATAAAAAAAGCGGAAATAAAATCCGACGCCTATGTTTTTCAGTCCTAAAAAAGAGATTATTATTTTTTTAGCATTATTTTTGGCGGTTAGTGTCGGTATTTTTATATTTCTCAATAACGGCGCCTATTTGGAAATTTTGCGCTATAAACTGTCCTCCGGAAACGCGCCGATTCTGGATTTTAAAAGCGCTTCCGCAACGGCGGCCATGAGCGGCGAAAAGGACTACGCTCTTTTTATTCCCAAAATTGGCGTTTTGGCTCCGGTCGTTTTTCCGAAAGACGATTCCGTAAAAAATATTTTATTGGCGCTTAAAAAAGGCGTCGCGCTTTATCCCGGCTCTTCATTGCCGGGGGATACCGGCCGAGGAGTAATTTTAGGGCACAGTTCCAAACCGCCGATTTTCACTCTTCTGAACAAACTTCAAAAAGATGATGAATTTTATGTCGTGTCCGGAAACAAAAAATTTGTTTATAGAGTTTTCGCAAACGACACGCTGTCGCCGGAAAAAACCAACGCGACTCTTTCTCAATTGCCGAAAAACAAATCGGAAATCGCGCTGATCACTTGCTGGCCGATAGGGTCGTCTTCGAAACGAACTTTGATACAAACGAAACTGATTGGCGTAGAAAATTTTTAATTTAAAATGCTATAATCCACCCAGAGGGCAGGTGGCGAAATTGGCTAGACGCACCAGCTTTAGGAGCTGACGCCGCAAGGCATGAGGGTTCGACTCCCTCCCTGCCCATAAAAGTTATTCTTCGTGATGCCTGATTTCTATTTTCTTGGTTTTGATCTTCTCGGATTTCGGCAGTTTTATAGTCAGGACGCCGTTTTTCAGAGTGGCGAGGGATTTATCGGTTTGAACATCAACAGGCAAAATTATAGACCGCGAAAAGGGGCCCCAATAGCATTCCTGATAGAAATAATCGTCTTTTTTCAAATCGTCGTCGGATTCCCGGCGGCCGCGAATGGTAACCATGTCGTTGGTAATGGCGATATCCAAATGTTCCGGTTTGACTCCGGCAATGGTTGATTTGATCACGATATCGGCGGGCGTCTGAAAAACATCGACGGAGAGCTGTCCCTCGGTCTCGCTCGGCGCCCAGTCGATTTCTTTTTCGGTCTTTTTGGGGTCGGGCACAGGTTTATTATCGGGTTTTTCTTTGCTGATGGGACCGGTTAATTTTTCTAAAAAAGACATATATGAAAAAAATTCTAAATCCTAAATTCTAATTCCTAAACAAATTATACTTTGCCTTTTGTAATGCTGTCAATCGGTGTTTGTTGATAAGTCGCGCGGCGCTTTAGATCAATGAAGAGGAAAATTACCCAAACGGCAGCCAGACCGAGAATAGCGCCGGTAAGAATCAATGGCAGATTGCTGTCGTTTTTGACTATCAAAAAATTATACGCTCCATGCAATGAAGCCGCCAATGTCAGGCCCAAAACGATAAAAAGCGGGTTTCTTTTACTATTCACTTTGGGTGGAAAATAAAATCTGGCAAAATAATATCCGGCAATACCCGAAGCCAAGCCGTGCAAAGCCACTGCGCTGATGAATCTGACGGACAAAAAATTAAAAGCATTTGTGAAATATCCAGGAGTGCCGATTGAGACAAAAGAAAAAGTTGCAAAAATATTTTCGATGGCGGCAAATCCCAAAGCCGAAACAATGACATAAATCATGCCGTCAACGGGCTCGTCCAAAACCGGATTTTTATTCAGCGCCAAATGGACGGCGCCGTATTTTGCGATTTCTTCGATTATGGGAGCGAATATGAAAATCAAAAGACCGCCCAAAGATATCGCCGCGAAATCAAATAACTTATCCACGGCCATTTCTAAAGAGATCACTAAAGGCGCCAGAGCCATGCCTATCAAGAATATCGCAAAAAGCCAGAATCTCGGCTCCGGATGCATATCTTCTTTCAAATAAAAAAACAGCCAAATCAAACTGGGCAGAATAGCGATGGCGATTATCGGTATTAAAGATGTAATATTTTGAAACATTTTAATTAGGCCATTTTTCCGTTATTAATAAATTTTTGGAGCCGTTTAATGCGCCAAAAGTTCTCCAAATTTCTTCGGTTATGAACGGCAAAAATGGATGGAGTAACTTGAGCAGGGAAGTGTGGACTTCCAAGAGCATTTTTTGGGTTTGGGATTTTAGTTTTTCATCGGCAAGCTGTTGCTTGGCGGTTTCTATGTAAATATCGGCGTACTGATGCCAGAAAAATTCATAAAGCAAATGAAGCGCTTTGCCAAACTCATATTTTTCAATATGTTTCGTGACTTTTTTTTCTAATTTTTTTATTCCGGCAAGTATTTTTTTATCCGCAGCGGTTAGGGATTTGCCACCCTTCGGGTGGTCACCCGTAGGGTGAGAAACTCCGCTTTGTGCCAACAGCACAAAACGGCTCGCATTCCATATTTTATTGCAGAATTTTTTTCCCGCCAGAGTGTCTTCTTCGCCGAAACGGATGTCTTGCGCTTCGGAAATCTGCCAGGCCAGGCCGAAACGAGTGGCGTCGGCGCCGTATTTTTCTATCAGTTCCAATGGATCGGTGCCCGTGCCCAGCGATTTGGACATCCGCCGGCCTTCTTTGGTGATGATGGTGGCGTGGATAATGACTTCCCTGAACGGCGGTTTTTTGACCAGCGCTTCTCCGGAAAAAACCATGCGCGCCACCCATAAGTTTATGATGTCGCGCGCTGTGCTCAAAACATCCGTGGGGTAATAGGTTTTTAAATCAGAAGTAGGGGCGGGCCTGCCCGCAACGCTCTCGCTTGCGAGACGGGCGGGCCATCCCAGAATCGCAAACGGCCAGAGCGCGGAAGAAAACCAAGTGTCAAAAACATCTTCCGATTGCTTCATTTCGCAATTCTTACAGAAGGGACATTCTTTTGGTTTTTGTATTGAAATTATAAATTCTTCATCATTTTTGTTTGAAAATTGAAAATTAGAAATTGAAAATTCTTCCTGTTTTTTTTGACAGAAAAAAACAGGAAGTTGGTGTCCCCACCAAATTTGTCGCGAAATGCACCAATCGCGGGCGCTTTTCAGCCAGTCAAGATAAATTTTTCCCCAGCGCTTAGGGTGAAATTTTATTTTTCCCGTTTTTACCGGCGCCATAGCGAATTTTGCCAATTCCGCCATTTTAACAAACCATTGCTTGGAAAGGATCAGTTCCACGGTTGAATCGCAACGATAGCATTTGGGAACCGAATGTGTGTAGTCCTCAATTTTTTCCATCAGGCCGGCGGCGTTCAGATCATCAATAATTTTTTTTCTCGCTTCTTCGACTTTTATTCCCCGATAAATTTCCGGCGCGTTGTCATTGATGCGGCCGCGTTCGTCGATAACCGATATCATCGGCAATTGATGCGCTTGTCCTATCTGCCAGTCAACTAAACTGTGCGCCGGCGTTACTTTTACGGCGCCGGTTCCAAAACCGATATCTATTATCCGATCGGCGATTATCGGGATTTCACGATTCGCCAGAGGCAATAGAACATTTTGGCCGACGAGATTTTTATAGCGCGCATCTTTGGGATTGATCGCTACCGCCGTGTCGCCCAGCATCGTCTCCGGTCGCGTCGTTGCGACAATAATGTAATTATTGTCGCCTTGAGCTTGTCGAAGAGCCAATGGGTATTTTATATACCATAAATGGGTTTTTTCCTCTTGATATTCCAATTCCAAATCTGACAAACTAGTTTGGCATCTTGGACACCAGTTAACCACGCGTTCGCCTCTGTAAATCCAACCCTTGTGGTAATATTGAATAAACGCTTCTAATACCGCCGCGTTGTAACCGTTGTCCATGGTAAACCTAGTTCGCGACCAGTCGCAGGAAGCGCCCAGTCGTTTTAATTGATCCAAAATTCTATTGCCAGATTCGTTTTTCCATTTCCAAATTTCTTCCACAAATTTTTCCCGTCCCAGATCGAATCGCGTTTTACCTTCTTTTTTCAATTTTTTTTCCACAACGCTTTGGGTCGCGATGCCGGCGTGATCAATGCCGGGGACCCATAGGGATTTGAATCCTTGCATTCTTTTGAAGCGGATTAGAATGTCCTGTATGGTGGCGTTTAACGCGTGTCCCATATGCAGCGAGCCGGTTATGTTTGGCGGGGGAATAGCGATGGTGAAAGGTTTTTTGGCGCTTTTAAGATTATCCGGATTGAAAAAGCCGGACTTTTCCCAGAGTTGGTAAATTTTATCTTCAGTTTCTTTTGGGTTATATGGCGAATCAAAATTCATAATTTAAGATTAGCATCTGTCTTTATTTTTTTCCATGCCTCTGAGGCGGGCTTCTTTTTTAAGCAGGAAAAATAGCCGGCGGCGGCGATCATGGCGGCGTTGTCCGTGGCGTAGGCGAAGTCGGGGACTAACAGCGGGATTCCGTAAGGTGCGATTTTTTCGGCCATAACCTTGCGCAGTTTTTTGTTGGCGGCGACGCCGCCGGCAATCATCATGGTTTTGGGATTGAATTTTTTCGCGGCTTTGACGGTTTTCGAAACTAAAACTTCCACTATAGCATCTTGAATCTCGGTTGCCATTGCCGGCCGGATTTCCTCTGGCGCGCGCGTTTTTATTAAATCGTTATATAAATACAAAACGGCGGTTTTGAGTCCCGAAAAAGAAAAATTATAGTCGTTAGAATTTATCATAGGCCTTGGTAATGAAATTTTTCCCGCTTGGCGGGATCCCGCTACGCGAGACAATTTTTCCGCCTCTCTCGCGATAGCGGGGCCGCCTGGAAAACCCAACTCCAAAAGTCGCGCGGTCTTGTCAAATGCCTCGCCGGCGGCATCGTCAACCGTCTGCCCGATTATTTTGTATTTTCCGTAATTTGACATCAGCGCCAATTCCGTATGCCCGCCTGAAACCACTAAAATTAGAGCGGGAAATAAATTTTTGTTTGAAAATTGAAAATTAGAAATTGGAAATTCTCTAACCGGTGGCAACCAGTTAGAGAAGATATGCCCCTCAATATGATTCACCCCAATGATAGGTTTCCGAAACCTATAAGCCAGAGTGCGGGCGGCGTTAACGCCGATTAAAAGCGACGGCATTAATCCCGGTCCTCGTGTTACCGCGATGAGATCTATGTCATCCAATTTGGTTTTAGCGGCTCTTAAAGTCCCCTTTATTGTCGGATAAATTTTTTCCGCGTGGGCGCGGGAAGCGAGATTGGGAACAATACCGCCGAATTTTTTATGAATCGCCACTTGGGAATACGAAGTATTGGCCAAAACCGAAAAAGCCGGTTTGGCAAAACCGCCCTTGGCTTCTATCACGGCCGCCGCCGTATCATCGCACGATGTCTCTATTCCTAAGATTTTCATTTGTTTCCATTTTATCCTGAATATCTTATTATATTCAATATGAAGAAAACACAAATGGAAATTAAAAAAGGTGCAATAGTAATTTATAAAACCTCTAAAAATGAGGTTGAGTTGAGAGTGCGATTTGAAGGCGAATCTGTCTGGCTAAATCAGAATGAGATGGCGCGGTTATATGGCAAGGAGCGTTCCGTTATCACCAGGCATATCAATAATATCTTTAAAGATGCGGAAGTGGACAAAAAAAGCAATGTGCAAAAATTGCACATTACAAATTCTGACAAGCCAATACTAATTTATAGTATTGATGTTATTTTGGCGGTAGGTTATCGCGTCAATTCTGCAAGAGCAATACATTTCAGGCGATGGGCAACGAAATTATTAAAACAACATTTAATCAAGGGTTATACGGTAAATGAAAAACGACTATTGGAAGCGCGGGAAAAATTTCAAGAATTGCGAGAAGTCATTTCATTTCTGAAAGAAAAATCTGGCCACGAACTTTTAGCCGGACAAGAGCGCGAGATTTTGAGCTTGCTTGAAAATTATTCCAAAACACTGACACTACTTGGACAATATGATCAAGAAAAACTCACATTGATTAAAAAAACTAAAGGAAAGTTTATTTTAGAATACTCGGGATTAAGAAAGGTGATTAACGAAGTTAAAAGTGAATTGATAGCCAAAAAAGAAACAAGCGATTTATTCGGACAGGAAAATGGGGATAAATTCAGGGCGGTTTTGGACAATATTTACCAAACATTTAATGGCAAAGAACTTTATTCGTCACTGGAAGAAAAAGCGGCTCACTTTTTGTATTTTACGATCAAAGATCATCCATTTGTCGATGGCAACAAACGTATTGGTGCATTTTTATTCATCTATTTTTTGGATAGAAATAATTGTCTTTATCATAAATCCGGGGAAAAGAAAATTAATGACAATGCTTTAACGGCCTTGGCGCTTTTGGTTGCCGCAAGCGATCCGAAAGAAAAAGAGAAGTTAGTCAAAATCATCACCAATCTTCTTAAATAAACGACCCAGGGAACCAATATTTTATAGATTATTTTTCTCCCTTCCATTTTTTATATGTCTTTTCCGATCTTTTGCACATTTGCGCTATTTCTGGTGGCACTCTTTTCACTTTTATCTTTTCATAACCAAGTTTGACCGCCTTTGTAAATCTGTGAACGCCATCGAGAATTATCCATTTATCTTGATGAAGATAGATATAAATAGGGTATGTTAAATCGGCTTCGGTCACTTTTTTTGCATGTGAAATTTCTTTATCAAAATTTTCTATCAGCATTCTGGGCGTAAGATTCCAGTCATTCGTTCCTTTCTGTTCAAGATATGGAATATCCAAATTATGCTCAATCTCGGAAATAGGAATTTCTTCAATAGGAATATCAACTGCCCACAGCTTTGGCTCGTCTATTACAAATCCAATATTTAATATATCCGGCAGGGGCATTTATTTTAGATTAATATAAGTCGTCTCGGTCTATCTCCAATGTTCTGATTTTTCTGTCTGCTATTCTTATCTCAAGTTTCTTAGCCGACGCGATAAAGTGTTTTTCGAGAAAAATGTCATACATCAAGAAATGGACTTCAAAAAACTCTTTTTATCATACTTTTTATTTCAATGGTAATACAAAATTACGGTTTTCACATTATCTCATTATAGCCCTAAGGGGAATCGAACCCCTGTTACCAGGATGAAAACCTGATGTCCTAACCACTAGACGATAGGGCCGTAATTTCTTTCGTATCACTCTTACCAGGATGTCACCCTGCGGGTGATGACCCGAAGGGTCAAAAACCTGAAACAATAACGCCTAATTTAATTTTCAAATAATCTTTTGAACAATTCTTCTTTTTTACTACTATTGCGTTTCAATTCTATTTCTCTTTTTAACGCAGCCACCTTACTATTATACGCTTCATAGTATATCAAATCGTAAGGCCTTCTAGCTTGCGTTGATTTTACCTTGCCAAAATTATGTTCTATAAATCTTTTTCTTAAATCAGCGCAAGAACCGATATATTTCCAGTTTTGTTTTTGGCTTTTCAAGATATAAACATAAAACATATTTTGGAGGATGCCACCCTTCGGGTGGTCACCCGTAGGGTGAAAAACCTGTTCATTTTAATCCACTAGACGATAGAGCCATTAAAGCGAGCGAGCGCAACTTTAACAACCTATTTATTGTGCCAAATTTTTCGTATTTTGTCTAAATTTCAGATTTTGTGCTATAACAACGATAATTATTATGGAGCAAGAATCGTATTTAAGAGTCAGCCGCGCCGGCGATATTGCCGACAAAAAAGAACGAACCATCTACCGTTTATTGGAAATCCTTCCGGGCTTTTTGTCATGGACGACGCTGGGGCTGATTTTTTTGTTCTCATGGCTGCTGCCATTTTGGGTTGCCATTTTTATCATCGCTTTCGATATTTACTGGTTCTTGAAAACCATCTATTTGTCGCTTCATATGCGCTCGGCTTTCAAAAAAATGCGGCATAATTTAACCATCAACTGGCTGGAAGCGCTGGAAAGAATGAAATGGCGGGACATTTATCATTTGGTATTGCTTCCGATGTATAAAGAATCGACGGAAGTGGTCCGAGAGACATTTTTAAGTCTGTCAAAAGCGAATTATCCTTTGGGTAAACTAATTGTGGTTTTGTCGGTTGAAGAAGCGGGTGGTGAAGAAGCGCTCAACACGGCCAAGGAAATCGAAAAGGAATTTGGCGACAAATTTTTTAAATTTTTAATCACCGTTCATCCAGCTGGCATGGCGGGGGAGATGGCGGGGAAAGGCAGTAATGATACATGGGCGATAAAAGAGGCGAAAAATAAGATAATTGATGAATTAAAAATTTCTTATGAAAACATTATCGTTTCGGTTTTTGATGTCGACACCGTCATTCATCCGGAATTTTTCGGCCGCTTAACCCATAGTTATCTGACGGCGGAGAAACCACTCCGGTCATCGTTCCAGCCCATTCCGCTTTTCACCAATAACATCTGGCATGCGCCGGCTTTCGCCAGAATTTTCGCTTTTTCCACTTCATTTTGGCAGATGATTCAACAATCGCGCCCAGAACGGCTGATCACTTTTTCTTCGCAATCCATCGGTTTCAAACCGTTGGTTGATATTGGTTTTTGGCAGACCAATGTGGTCAGCGAGGATTCGAGAATTTTCTGGCAGTGTTTGTTGCATTTCAACGGCGACTGGCAGACGGTACCTTTATTTTTTCCGGTTTACATGGATGCCAATGTTGCCGATTCGTTTTTTCAAACGATGAAAAATCAATATAAACAAATACGACGCTGGGCATATGGCGTTGAAAATAACGCCTATTTTCTTTTTGGATTTTTGAAAAATAAAAAAATTTCCAAGAACATAAAATGGCATTTAGGATTTCATATGGTGGAAGGAGCACATTCTTTGGCGACCAACGCCTTGATCATTTTCCTGCTGGGATGGCTGCCCACCGTTGTTGGCAGAGGCCGTTTTTCCGAGTCAATGTTGTCCTATAATTTGCCGAATATCACTCGCTGGATCATGACCTTGGCCATGGTCGGATTGGTTTTTACGGCCATTTTGGCAATTCGTCTGTTGCCGTCTCGACCGCCGCATTACGGCCGTTTCAAGCACGCGATGATGATTTTACAATGGGCGTTTTTTCCGATGAATATGATTTTTTTTGGTTCTATTCCGGCCTTGGACGCCCAAACCCGCCTAATGCTCGGCAAATACATGGGCTTCTGGCACACGCCAAAAGCGAGGAAATAGAAATAGTCGTATATTTATAGATTATTTAAGGTATGATAAAATGAAAAAATGAGATGGTTAAAAGAAAATAGAGAAAAGATTATTGAAAAAGTTCAGTTAATCATTTTTACAGTATTAACGATTTCGGCGGCACTACTTGTTTTTGTTATATGGTTTTTATTGCCAAGCGATGCAGAGCGATTTAATTTTGTAAGTTTTATAGTCTGAAGAGGGATGATAACTGTGCATAACTTCTTTACATCCTGCTTGACAAATAGTTTTATATTGGCTAAACTAGAAATACTAATATGCTTGGTAAATTTATTCAACAACTACGAAAAAAGAACAATCTGACGCAAGAATTTTTAGCATCAGAACTCGGTATTTCTCGGCCGACTTATGTTCAAATAGAACAAGGCGAGCGAGATTTAACTATTACCGAAGCGGAAAAACTATCTTCTGTTTTTGGTATTTTGTTTGAAGATTTTAGGCATGGAAAGGATTCTGCCATTACTGCTGAAATAAAAAAAGACAAAATAAAGACAAAAGTAGAAAAACAAGAGATAAGAATCAGCATCCCCCAAAAAAACCTTGAAAAGTTTAAGGAAGTACTTTTGTATGTTTTATCAAAAGTTGGCGGTAAACCGAATGTCGGTGAAACAGTTTTATACAAGTTACTTTATTTTATTGATTTTGATTTTTATGAAAAATTTGAAGAACAATTAATTGGTGCGACATACATTAAAAACCATTATGGCCCAACGCCCGTTGAATTCAAAGTAATCGTTGATGATATGGTAAAAAGGGGCGAGTTAGCAAAAATAGAAAGTAAATATTTTAACCATTTACAAAAAAAATATTTACCAGTCCGCGAATCCGATCTAACAAAATTAAAAGACGCAAGAGAATTGCGGCATATCGACGAAGTTATAGCAAGATTAGGCGATAAGAATGCAACCGAATTGAGCGATTATTCTCATGAAGACACCCCATGGCTTATTGCTAAAGAAAACCAACCACTTGATTATGAGGCCGTATTTTACCGTACTCCTAAAACTTCTGTGAGAAACTATGATGAGCAAGATTAACTATGGTGAAACGCCAGAATTTCAAAAAGATTTCAGAAAATTGCTTAAAAAATTCAAGTCGCTTGAAGAAGATTTAGAGTTAGTTAAAATTGCGGCGATTGAGCTTTTTCATATCCAAAAAATAAATAATTTAAGTATTTTTCCAATACAAGGTTTTTACACAGAAAAAATACAAGTTTGTAAAATTAAAAAATTTGCCTGTAAAGCATTAAAAGGACGAGGTTCAAAAAGCGGTATCCGTGTTATTTATGCGTATCATATCGCTATCTCAAAAGTTGAATTTATTGAGATATATTTTAAGGGCGATAAGGAAAACGAAAATCAGGAACGAATTAAAGAATATTTGAAAAATTATTGATTAAAAATAACAGTTTTTATTCAAAATGAATGCGGGATTGGAAGGCAGCGACTTTGGCGGCGAGAAGGGGGTAATTTTTTAAACTGGGGCTTTCGCTTAAAATCTTTTTTGCCGCTTCGCGGGTTTCTTGAACCAATTCTAAATTAGTCAAAGAAGCGATTGCCAAATCCGGAAGTCCCGACTGGCGGACGCCGGTAAAATCTCCGGGGCCTCTCAATTCTAAGTCCTTTTCCGCCAAATCAAATCCGCTTTGTGCCGTTTCAATGGCTCTTAGCCGTTCGTTGGTTGCCGTCGACGGCGAATCTGTCAAAAGAAAACAATAGGACTGATGTTCACCGCGACCCACCCGGCCTCTGAATTGATAAAGCGATGCCAAACCAAACCGGTCGGCGCCTTCAATTATCATCACGGTGGCGTTGGGAATGTCGATGCCCACTTCCACCACCGAAGTGGCCGCCAAAATGTCGATTTCTTTGTTCAAAAAAGCCGCCATTATTTTTTCTTTTTCTTTAGGTTTCAGCCGGCCGTGAAGAAGTCCGATTTTCAATTCCGGAAAAATTTCTTTTTGAAGCCGTTCGTATTCTTTGGTGGCGGCTTTTACCGGCAATTTTTCCGACTCTTCCACAAGTGGGCAGATGACGAACGCCTGTCGTCCTTTTTTTATTTCGCCTTTTATAAAATCATAAGCCCATTCCCGTTTGGCCGGCGGAACAATTTTGGTAATGATATTTTTTCGTCCCTTCGGTAGTTTTTTTATTAAAGACAAATCAAGATCCCCCCAGACGGTTAGCCCCAGCGTTCTAGGAATTGGAGTTGCCGACATGGATAATAAATGAGGAATTAAACCATTATCTTGTCTCAAAAGTTTGGCTCTTTGATTGACGCCGAAACGGTGTTGTTCGTCGATTACTACCAGCGCCAGATTTTTGAAAGCGACATTTTTTTGAATTAAAGAATGCGTTCCGATAACGACCGGGATTTTTCCGGCCTCGATTTTTTTAATCAGTTCTTTTTTTGGAACGGCGTTTCCGGAGATTTTTGCTTCGGAAGAAGTCATGAGACCGGTTTCGAAACCAAATTGATTGAAAAGCGGCCATATTTTTTCGTAGTGTTGTCGGCTTAAAATTTCAGTCGGCGCCATAAAAGCGGCCTGCTGGCCGCTTAGCGCGACCAGATAGGCGGCCATGGCGGCGACAATGGTTTTGCCGCTGCCGACATCTCCCTCCAGCAGGCGATTCATTGGCTGATTTTTTTGCATATCCTGAATTATTTGCCATGCGGATTTTTTTTGGTCTTCGGTCAGATCGAAAGATAGCGAAGCGACGAATTTTTTCGCCGCTCTTTCGTCAAAATTCACCATGGGCGCGTTTTTAGTGGCCACTTTTAGCCGTTCCATGCCCATAAAAAGTTGGAGAATGAAAAGTTCTTCAAAAGCGAATCTTCGTTTTGCCGTTTCAGATTTTTCAATGGTGTCGGGAAAGTGAATTTGCGACAAGGCGTAATTCAGGCCTGGCAGGCGATAGATTTTTTTTAATTCATCGGGCAAAATATCCGGAATTTTATCGACAAAACGCAACAACGGTTTAACACATAGACGCAACCAGCGCGAAGTTAATCCGTAGGTCTCCGGATAAACCGGCACCAAACGACCGGTGTGAAGCGGATCTTTATTGACAAACTCGTACGCCGGATTGGACAGGCAAAGATGTTTTTTATTGAGCGCGACTTTGCCGGAAAGATTCACTTGCCGTCCCGCTTTGAACAGATCCAGAAGATACGGCTGATTAAACCAAATTGATTTTATATTGTCGCCGGCGCCGTCTTCAATTATTGCTTCGGTAAGTGTCATTCGTCTCTTGAAAATATTGATATTTTTGACGCTGACAACGGTGCCGCGAATGGTCACTTGCGTATTCGGTTCCAGCGTGGCGATGGGAGTAAAATTGGAAAAATCATCATAGCGGAAAGGAAAATGATAAAGCAAATCGCCCACAGTTTTTATTTTTAGCCGCAAGAGTTTTTTAATCGCCGCCGGCCCGAAATATTTTATGTTTTGGATTGATGTATAAAGAAAAGATGTCATATGTCCCCTCGGTAGGAATCGAACCTACATCGCGAGAACCGCAATCTCGCGTCCTGTCCATTGAACGACGAGGGGATTTCGGCGCGTAGTATACCTTAAAAAAATCTTTTTCTCAATACATCTATGAATGACTCTTGTTCTTCATTCTCTCGCAGATGATTGCTTAAAATTTGACGGATTGCCGATTCGTCGCGATCATGGAAGGGGATTGTCAAAAGAGGCGCAAAATGTTTTTTGTAACGCAAAACAAACTCGCTTTTTCCGGCGGGAAAAATCCAGAATGACTCAAAAGTATCATGCGCGTAAAATTTATTCCCCACATACAATCCATCGTCGTTTAAGTGAAAATTAATTATTTCCGGTTCTCGGCGATTGTTATTGTAAATGATGAGCGCGGTCAGAGCGACGATGACGATGAAAAGATAATTCTTCAGTAGAATAGCAAATACAACCAAGGCGAAGGCCATTATTCCCAGCGCCCAAAACCACTCCACGGTTTTGGGCGTAAAATTCGGCTCTTCAATTTTCCAGTTTATTTCGTTCATGGTAAAAACGGAAGCGGGAGGATTCGAACCTCCGATGCTCTTTCGAGCATACCGCATTTCGAGTGCGGCCCATTCGGCCTCTCTGGCACGCTTCCATGATAGGCGATTCTACCACCTTCCAGCCATTTTTTCCATTTTTGACTTTTTGTCAATAAAGTGCTATACTTGCAACAGTTAAAAGTGGCCGGTTCTTTTATAAGAAACAAAAGGAGGGCGTCATGAATAGGAAAAACAAAAAAAAATTTCTATATAGAGTTAACAAGGTAGTATTTTTGAATTGCGGCGCCGAGCGCTGCAGAACCTGCGGTACTCCAAATTGGGATGGGGGAGATATTTGCGGTAATTGTGGTGAGGACCCCAAGGCAAAACCAGTGGGAACATTACCATTTGACCCTTTTTTCAACCAATATGTAAAATAAAATAAAACCCTCGGTTCCGAGGTCCCGCGCGTCCATATCAAGCGCGGGTTTAATTTGTTCTTTTTACTAATATCGCAAAGGAGGAAATAGATGATTGCCGAAAGGATGTTTTTAACTAAGGGAGTCGGTATCGACAGGAAAGAACTGACATCTTTTAAAAAAGCGCTGCGGAATGCCGGCATCTCGGCGTTCAATCTGGTTTTAGTCTCAAGTATTTACCCCCCGCATTGCGAGTATGTTTTGCGGGAGAAAGGATTGGAGTATCTTAAGCCGGGCGCAATTGTCTATTGCGTCATGTCTCAAAATGCCACTAATGAACCGCATCGGTTGATTGCGGCTTCGGTTGGCCTGGCGATTCCAGCAGACAAAGGAGCGCATGGCTACATTTCTGAACATCACTGTTTCGGGCAGACGAAATTTGAAGCCGGAGAATACGCCGAAGATCTGGCGGCTTCAATGCTGGCTTCCACGCTCGGGATTGAATTTGATCCCGAGCGCGCATGGAATGAACGAGAACAGGTTTTTAAGATGAGCGGAAAAATTGTGAGGACGCAAAATGCCACCCAGTCGGCCCAGGGCAATAAAGACGGCCTTTGGACAACGGTCGTATCCGCCGCGGTATTCGTCTCTAAATGATTTCCGCGCCCCCATAATTGGGGGTTTTATTTTTGAATAACAATTATCCGTCTTAAAATAAGATCGTCCTTGGAATTTATAAATTTATCGGGGAAATCAAACCAGACCCTTTTGAATGTTTCCAGCGGCAATTCTCTGATGCTGCCAATTTCCGGATCCTGGAGGTAAATATTTTCTTTGTCCATATTCACCGCGACGCTGTAATGACCGTCGTTTTCGGAAAACCAATCGACAATTACCGGAATTTCCTGATCGAGATATTTTTTGATATCGTCAAAATCCGCCATGTCTTTAATCAGCGCGTTAAATCCCAGCTGTTTGGCGGCCAAAACAATATCTTCGGCTTTAGTCCCAGTGTCAGGATTGCAATGGGTAAGTTGGCCCAATTCTTCTTCGCTTTTTTCCATGCCAAAATATTCCAGCACCATTTTTAGCGATGCCGGTCCGCACATCCCGCGAGTTTGTTTGTAAGGTTTAATGTTTAGCATTTTATGCCTCCACCAAGAATCGGACTTGGATACTCCGCTTAAGAGGCGGGTGCTTTACCATTAAGCTATGGAGGCCAAATTTTAAGTTTTTTGCGTCCTCGGAGGGAATCGAACCCCCAATAACTGGTTCGAAGCCAGTCGTGATATCCGTTTCACCACGAGGACATTAAAGCGGGTTAAAAAATACCATAAAAATCACTTTTCGGCAAACAATTTCAATAAACTTTTGCCGGTCATTTCCGGCGGCTGNNTCAATTTTTTCTTGGGATTTTTCTTTTTTGAAATCGTTTTCGATCAAATAAATGGGCACGGGGTTGGATGAATGTTCGGTGGAAGGAACGCCGGTGAGAAGATTGATTTTCATATCGGCGTTGCCGTGGTCGGCGGTAATAATCAGAGCGCCGCCAATCTCCAAAATTTCCGGCATTATCTTTCCGATTTCATTGTCCAACGTTTCAACGGCGGCGACGGTTGCCCGAAAATTTCCGGTATGGCCGACCATATCGGCGTTGGCGTAATTGACGATGATCAAATCATAATTTTTTGAATTTAGGGCTTCCAATAATTTTTCCGTCACTTCGCCGGCCGACATAGCCGGGTTTGCGGCAAAATCATGGTCTTTTTTTGTTGTCGCCAATTCTCTTTCTTCGTTGGGAAGCGGGGCCTCTATCCCGCCGTTGAAAAAATAAGTTACATGGGCGTATTTTTCCGTTTCGGCGATATGGATTTGTTTTTTTCCGGCATCGGCCATGACTTGGGCAAGCGTATTTTTTATTTCCAGCGGCTCGAACAAAACATGAATGGGCAGATTTTTTTCATAACGAGTCATGGCGATGAAATACAAATTCTCTATTTTTTTTCTTTGTAATTTATCAAAATTCTCTTCCACAAAAGCACGGGTCAGCTGCCGCGCGCTATCCTCTCTGAAGTCGATAAAAACCGCGGCGTCGCCATTTTTAATCGGCGCCTTCACGATTACTTTTGGTTCGATAAATTCATCGGTTATGCCTTTGTCGTAGTCGGATTTGACGGCGGCCTGAACGTTGCCAAAGATCTCGCCTTTATTTTCGGTGAGCAATTCATAGGCGGTTTTGGTTCGGTCCCAATTGTCCGTTCTGTCCATCGCAAAATGGCGGCCGATTACGCTGGCGATTTTGGCGAACGGATAGTCCGCGGCCAGTTTGGCTTGCAGTTTTTCGTAAAAATCCAGGGCGTCTTTTGGCGGCGCGTCGCGGCCGTCGGCAAAAGCATGGATGAAAACATTTTGCAGATTTTCTCTTTTGGCGAATTCCAAAATGCCATACAGGTGGTCGATATAACTGTGAACATTGCCGTTGCCGATGAGTCCCATTATATGCAATGAAGAATTATTTTTCTTGATATGTTCGGCAGCGCCGGCCAGCGCCGGCAGTTTGAAAAACGAGCCGTTGCGGATGGCGAGAGTGATACGGGGGAGATATTGATAAACAATGCGGCCGGCGCCCAAATTCAAATGGCCGACTTCGGAATTGCCGGCGTCGCCCCAAGGCAGGCCGACGGCGATGCCGGAGGCCTGAAGATTGGTCATGGGAAAGTTTTTTTCGATATAGTCGATATGTGGCTTGGCTGCTTTGAAAATGGCGTTAGCCGCGGTTTCCGGCCCCCGCCCGTATCCGTCCAATATCGCCAAAACCACGGGTTTGTATGTCATAAATATATCATACAATTTTTGGAGGTTATTTTCCATTTTTATTGACAAAATTGGAAAACGATATTAAATTACAACGGTAATAATAAATATGCCGACGATTCATCAATTGATAAGAAAACCGAGAAAGCCGAAGAAAAGCAAGACCAAGTCACCGGCTTTGCAATATTATTTTAATTCCATCAAAAACCGGCCGGTGTTTTCCGCGTCTCCGTTTAAGCGAGGCGTTTGCGTCAAGGTATTTACCACCACTCCCAAAAAACCGAACTCGGCCTTGAGAAAAGTTGCCAGAGTGCGCCTGACCAACGGCAAGGAAGTTGCCGCCTATATCGGCGGCGAAGGCCACAGTTTGCAGGAACACTCCGTCGTGGTAATTCGCGGCGGCCGGGTGAAAGATCTTCCGGGCGTCCGCTACCATGTGGTTCGCGGCATTCTGGATTTTGCCGGCGTTGAAGGTAGAAAACAGCAAAGAAGTAAATATGGCGCAAAAACACCGAAATAATAATGCGAAGAGCAACCAAAACAAGAAAGAATAACAGTCCCGATTTTTTATACAATAATCCCTTGGTGGAGAAATTTATCAGTTATGTGATGCGCGACGGCAAAAAGGCGATAGCGCGGAAAGTGGTTTACAAATCCTTTGAAATCGTGAAAACAAAAACCAAAACCGATCCGATGGAATTTTTCGATAAGGCGGTTAAAAATGTCACGCCGTCGCTAGAAGTGAAATCGCGCCGAGTTGGCGGTGCCAATTATCAGGTGCCTCAACCGGTGCGGCAAGAAAGAAAGATCCAATTGGCTTTTCGGTGGATTATCAATGCCGCCAGAGCCAAGAAGGGCAGGCCGATGGCGGAAAAACTGGCCGAAGAATTTATGCTGGCCGCCAACAACGAAGGCGCGGCCATTAAGAAGAAATTAGATACTCATCGAATGGCGGAAGCCAACAGGGCTTTCGCGCATTTTAGCTGGTAATAAAAATGGCAGAAAAAAAACATTATCCCATAGAAAAAGTCCGCAATATCGGCATTATCGCACACATTGACGCCGGAAAAACC
>DMPO01000005.1 GCA_003455995.1 Candidatus Azambacteria bacterium
ACAATTCACAATTCACAATTCACAATTCAAAAATTGTCGGATGTCTATTTTGAGAGCAGGGGAGAAGGATTTGGCGCCGAAACAAGAAGAAGAATCATGCTGGGAACTTACATACTTTCTGCCGGCTACTATGACGCCTATTATACGCGAGCTCAAAAAGTGAGAAAATTAATCAAACAGGATTTTGACCGTGCTTTCGAAACCATTGACGCGATTATCACTCCGACATCACCGACTACCGCTTTTAAATTGGGTGAAAAAACCCAAGATCCGCTGTCTATGTATTTGGCGGATATTTATACGATCTCCGTCAATTTGATTGGAGCTCCGGGTATTTCTATTCCGATTCAGGAAGTGAACAATTTGCCGGTAGGACTTCAGTTAATCGGAAATAATTTTGAAGATATCAAGCTCTTGAAAATTGCCAAAATTATCGAAACAATGAATAAAACCAATGAAAATAGTTAACTGGATTTTAAATACAATCAATAATTGGCGGTCTTATTTCATCAAACTTGGCGATTCTGAATGGGTGTCCAATTTTGAATGGTTCGGTTGGTCGCTGACAGCGATTTTTGGCGGTTTGGTTATTTTTTTGATTGTTAAATTAAAAATAGTCGATAAATGGTATAAAACTACAACCAATTTTTTGTCGGCTAAGGCCTCCCAAAAAAGAATCATAGATAAATCATGGCAAAAAATTCTGGCGAGATTGAAAAAAAGCGACGACACGAATTTAAGATTGGCGCTGATAGAAGCCGACAGCGCTTTTGACGATTTGTTAAAACAAATGCGGTTGCCGGGGGAATCGATGGCGGATCGCTTGAAATATCTCGACACCGCTAAAATTTCCAATATTGAAGAAATTTGGCGGGCGCACAAATTAAGAAATCAAATCGTCCACAGTCCCGAATATCCCGTTGCCAGGGGCGAAATGGAATTTGCCATCCGCGCTTACGAAAATGCCCTCAAAGAACTTGAGTTTATCGATTAAAATTGACTAATAGGGGTATAATTGAAACATTCAATATGGTCAAAATCATGTGTCCAAAGCTTGATGAGCGTGCTTACAAAAACGCCATTTTATACTTCATCAAGTATTGTAATAACAAATACTTGCATGCCACAAAGCTAAATAAGCTTTTGTATTATCTTGACTTCGTGTATTTTCGCGATCACAAAAAATCAATTACAGGCGATGTTTATATTCACCAAGGATATGGCCCTGTGCCCTCCCGCGTAGATGAAATGCTCGCAAAACTTAAAAATGAAGGTGCGATTGATACCGAGGCGATTCCGCATAACGATGTTGAGATGATAAATTTTTCCTTGAAGGATGAAACAAAATTTAATGAATCAATTTTTCCAGCTGATCATAAGAAATTACTCAAGCAGATTTGCGACGAATTAGGCAGTTGGCCAACCGAAAAAATCGTTGCTCAAACTCACCTTGAAGCGCCCTGGTTTTATTCAAAACCGTATGAGATCGTCGACTACGCATATGCGCGCGACATTGATTTATTTAAGTAGTTTGTTGTACGCCTATGTCGTGGGTCTATGTTGAAAGAGAACAGTTTGTCCGAATGTGCGAAAAAGGCGACGTATCGCCTAGGGTTCGAGAAGCAATACAATCTTGGGCTCCGTCTGTTTCAAATAAATATGAAACATCAAGATCTAAATTAGTTTATCGCTCACTAGATAATCGCTATGAGGCGTGGGCGGCTGGCGTTCCAATATATTAAAAGCCGATCTTTAAACGAATCGGCTTTTTAGTTGTTTGCAATATTTAATGGCGCGTATGTGCCAGAATAATAAAATCCTTTAGAAGTATCTATTTTTAATTCAATTTTGAGAGCAGATGCAAGATTGAAAATCATATTAAGTCCAATTCCGTAATTTATTCCATTACTTACGCTCGCGGAATTATTTTTACACAAATCAAAGTCGTAAGATTCCTGCCCGTCATCTTTAATCTCAAATTCGAATAAATTATCTTTTTGTATAATAGTCATTGATCCTTCTCCTCGAGCATGGTCGTAGATATTTTTTGCTATTTCATGGATTAAAGCATCCAATGTCATTTTTTCGCCCGTAATTTTTGTTACGGCGGCGCGTATTTCTTTAAGAAAAATATTTCGTTTTACTGTAGTTCCGCAAAACTTCATAGTAACTAATTTTGTGTCGGCATTCATTTTTACCTCCTTTTTAAAGAACGAATTTTGCGCAGTGATTCGGTCTAAGACCCAAACAATACAAGCATTATAGGGCTTTTTGGGCAATTTTCCCAGAGAGCGATTTGAGGTGTCTCGGTCGAGGCATTTATTTTACAATATTACCCAAATTAGCTATCGTTAAGACAGAAATGCGGTTGATTTATGGAAAAAGATTTTGACAATTGGAACGAAAAGAAAAAGAAAATACACAATCGCGTCGATGCGCCATTTTTTCATGAACGCGAAATTTGGTGGTGCGCGCTCGGTATCAATATTGGATTTGAGCAGAATGGCCATGGAGGAGAATATCTCCGTCCGGCCATTGTTCTAAAAGGAACGAGCAGGCAGACATGTTTTATTGTACCGCTTACCGCTTCTTTGTCAAAACATCCGCTTCGTCCATCGGTGGGAGTTGTTGATGGAAAGGAGGCAAGGGCACTGCTCTCTCAAATGCGCTTAATTGATTCTAAAAGATTGGCGAAAAAGATAGGCTATTTAGACAAAAATACTTTTGAACAAATAAAAAAAGCTGTTAAAGATATTCTCTAATGGCTTTTCTGTTTGCCCTTTTCAGGGCGAGGCCGAAGCCACTTATGTTTCTATATTACAGGGCAGTGGCCTATAAGTCAAGCCCAATAGTGGTTGTCTATCCACAGCGATAAATATGCCAAACGCCTACTATTTATTTCGTGTATGAAGAGTAAATTTGTAGTCGCGGGAAAGGTTGTGGCGGTAGAAAAGTAGCCAAAATTTAATTGCCAAATACCCAAAAACGTGGCAAAATGAAGGGGATTTTATGAACTATAAAGATTTACAAAAAATTCAAAAAGAGTCCACGGAACAAGTTTTGCCGCAACAGAAAAAGGTACTTTCTGCCTCGGACAAAATAAGACGAAAAACCAATAACCTGCCAGATCCGACGCATCCGCCAATGGGATGGAAAGACGGCAAGGGATATGACCATATTTTTCCGTGGATTCATTTGCCACGCTTGCATCCGAAAAATCACGGTGATACGGTAATTTTTAATGATTCAAAAACACCAACAAATCAGCTAATTCTGGGCGACAATTTAGAAGTATTGCGAACGCTTTCTACAGAATCAATTGACCTTATTTACATTGATCCGCCGTTTTTTTCGGGCAGAAATTACAATGTTATTTGGGGCGACACCAATGAAGTCCGCTCGTTCTACGACATCTGGGAAGGTGGGATTGATTCCTATCTTGTTTGGCTCAACGCGCGACTTTGGGAAATGCGGCGGGTTTTAAAAAAGACAGGTTCAATTTATGTCCACTGCGACTGGCACGCCAGCCACTATATCAAAACCGAGATGGATAAAATTTTCGGATATGAGAATTTTAGAAATGAAATAATATGGTGCTACCAAGGGGCCGGCCAATCAGAAAAACAATTTAAAAGAAAGCACGATATAATTTTATTTTATACAAAATCTAAAGAATATGATTTTAATTATTCTGCCGTTGGTATTTTAACTGGTGAAAAACAGCGAGTAAAGTATACAGGTAAGGATGAAAAGGGATATTTTAAGTCATATAAACATTCGGACGGAAAAGTATACAAAAAATATTTTGATGAAGACGAAGTAATGCCACAGATAGATTGGTGGATGGATATTTCAATTATTCAAAGTAGCAATGAACGGATTGGATATCCAACGCAAAAACCAGAAGCGCTTTTAGAAAGAATTATTAAGGCAAGCTCCAACGAGGGCGATGTGGTAGCGGACTTTTTCTGTGGCGGGGGCACGACTTTGGCAGTGGCGCAAAAATTGAAACGGCGATTTATCGGGTGTGACTCTTCGCGAGTAGCGGTCTCGGTAACACTTGACCGGCTGGTGAAAATCGGCGAGGAGATGAGCGGTGTAGAGAGTGATGTACGCAAAGGAAATAAGGAAGCTAAACAGGCAAAGCTCGGTATGGAATTTGAAAAGGTGCCGAATATAGAAGTTTCTTATCTCGGCGTCTATCCATCAGAAAAGTTTGCGAGCATTTTGCAGGATGAATTTGTTGATTTTGTTTTAACTTGCTATGGAGCTAGCAAGAACACGGCTCAAGGCGTGGCTCATGGTTTTCGTCCGCCCGGACAAAGCGAACCGATTTTGGTCGGTCCCGCGAATCCCAAAGAATCCATCGGTGGCAAGGAAATAAAAGCGTTTTTTGACGAGATAAAATCACAACTTGAGCCAAATAAGCTTGTAAGCGCGAAAATTATCGGATGGAGATTTAGCCGACAGATTGTGCAATATATAAATATTCTTGAGAAATATATTGAAAAACATACACTTCCGCTCAAGCTTGATCTTATTCCACTGGATTCAAAAGAGTTTAGAGCAAGAGTATTGCAACGCTATCCTGATGCAAATGAGGCGGAATTTTTTCTGCGTTTTTCCAAAGCGCCAGTTATCGGCGATATTAAGATAAAGAAAATCAAAAAATTAGAATATGAATTTGAAGCGATTGATGCTATTTCAACAAACGAAGATGGCTGGCTTGTAAATTGCCAGTGGGATTTTAATTATCAAGAGGGGCATTTTGTGGCGGATAAAGATTATATTCTCTCGCGCGAAAAAGTATCAGATAAGAAAAAAGGTGAGCGATTTAAAGCGATTTTGAAAGCGAGGCATGTTTTCGAAAAATCCGGCGAAATAATTGTCGCATGCAAAGTGCAGGATAATTTGGCGGGTGAGACGATTTTTAGTAAAAAAATAAAAATATAGCGGTATGAACTATCAAATTTTGGACACAATTAAACAAGCCGCGCGAAACAGACAAGTGCTACGCATTTTTTATATTGAGAAAGACGGCACGACCGAGGGATGGCGGTCTGTTGAGCCATACAGTTTTAGCAAAGACGATGGCGAGCAGGGCTTATTTGCGTGGGACAGAACAAAAAACGGTATCCGTCGATTTTCTATTGATAGAATTAGTCGGGCGGAGATATCCTCGGAAACTTATATGCCTCGTTACCAAATAGAAATCCTATGAATAAGCCAAACGCAGAACAATTCAGATTCAGATCGTTAGGCAAAACAATAGTGATTATTGATTGGGCTAATGTTTATGGTTGGTTTTCTGATCCAAAAAGCAAGAATTATTTGGGATGGAAAATAGATCTCCAAAAACTTTTTATCTATCTATCCGACTACAAGGAAATTTTTGATAAGCGATTTTATTTCGGAGTGGAAACGGGAAAAAGTTGGTCAGAAGAACTTCAAGCAAGGATTCAATTAATTGGATTTAATTTGCAGTCAAAAGAAGTTAAGTGGGTTCCCGTTTCGTTGGAAAAATCACATTTCAAGAAAATCATCAAGGAACTTTTCGATGTCTTGGACGGCATAAAGACAACCAATTCGGAAATTGCTACAAAGCTGTACGAATTACGGCAGAAAATAGAAATTCGTCTTGCAGAACGCGAGCCAGATTTTAATTATGAACTTATTGAAGAAATGGATATGGAACTCAAAAAATTGAATACAAGTATAGGTGAATTACAAAAGCAAATGGCCGTGCCAGTCATGCGACGCAAATGTGATTTTGATGTTGAAATTGCGCGAGATGTTTTTAATCTTTCAAATAATTTTGAACACCTTATCTTGTTTAGCGGTGATGGAGATTATGCGGCGTTAGTTGAAGATCTAACAGTAAACAAAAATAAAAAAGTTATCGTTATTTTCGCGCCCGGTCATGTAGGCAAAGAATACGAAAAATTATCAAAACAATTACAGGAAAAACGACTAAATTATCGATTGTTTTTGTGCTCTGCGGATCGGCTAAAAGATGATATTTATGAAGAAAATAATATCCCCAAGGATTTCTCCTCGGGGCGTGATGATTTTATGGTAGCAGAAGACAATCCTAAAAGTCAATAGTTATACACAGACCCAAATATGCACTATTTTTTTAAACAACACGAGGAAAATTTCAACGAATGGCGAAAATCAGGGTATCAAGGCATGCCCGAAATTGGCGTTGATTTTCTAAAACACCTTGGCTCTAAACATTTCAAGCCAAACCTAAAACTTTGGAATGAGGAACAATGGCAAAAAGTCCAACTTGAAGCGATTGAGCGATGTGTGTATTCGTTCGAAATTCTCGGCGAGAAAGATTTACTAACAAATATAGTGACTGGCGGTGGTAAGACAACAATCATCGGCGCGATGATTGCGTACATGATGATTGTGCACGACCAATACAAATTTTTAATACTTACACCAAATACCATTGTTCGCGAGCGGCTTGTTGATGAATTTGACCAGCATTCAGAATCGTATATTTATGATATTTTTCCGTTTTTTGTAAATTCCCATGAGCATTTAAAGAATCGAATTTCTCTTCACATAATGAAGCCGGGAAATAATGCCGCAGGAGTGCTGAACGGAACAATTATTCTCGGAAATATTCATCAAATATACGAACGGAATGATAATTGGAAAGTCATTCGTGATAATGTAGAATCACTTTGCATTTTTAATGACGAAGCCCATAATACCAAAGCCGAACAGTACAACGACTTACTAGATAAATTAAAGCCGAAGCGTTTTTTCCGCCTTGACACTACAGCAACTCCCGATAGGCTGAATGGTTTACACCCGGATAGTAAGATGATTTTTGTTTACGACATTGCCCAAGCAATGACGGATAAAATAATTAAGCGACCAATTGTATTTCACCCCGATATCAATAAAGTGAAATTAACGTATGAAGATTTAGAGACGGGCAAGACAATCTCTGCCGAAGAAGTACCGTGGGAAGAAATTGAGAGGCGCAAAATATCCGCTCGTCGTTATATCACAAGTTTGAAGCCAATGCGTCAACAGATAGCCATTGCTTGCGAGCTTTTAGAAAAGCAGAAAATGAGAACGCCTAAACCTTATAAGCCGCTTTTGTTTATGGTGGCAGTTTCGATTGACGATGCCAAAAATATTACCAGCGAACTTGAAAAAATCGGCGAAAAATACGGCATAAAAAAGATTCTTTTGGTCCATAATGAGACGGATGACGAATTAAAAGAAGCGGCGCGAGATATAAACAAAGACCCGCAGACAGAATACGACGCAGTAGTATCTGTTTTAATGCTCCGCGAAGGATGGGATGTGCGTAATATTTCTGTTATCTTACTTTTTAGAAAATTCAGTTACAAAATGATAGATGGCCAAATTTTTTCAGTATACGGGCCACAAGTTATTGGTAGGGGCTTGAGGCGCATGAGCAAAAATCCAGAAGAATGGGAATCGCTCTATATCGTAGACCATCCAATTTTGAAACATGCTTGGCTATGGGATCATTTGAAGGCAACTATATACCCTGAAGCATTAGACCCCGCAAATATAATTATTGATACTGAAAAAATTCCGGAGGATAAAAACACAGACAAGATAAATGAGGGCGAGAAAACACTAGAGGAGGCAGAACGCTTTTTGAATATTAACGATCCAACCCCTGAACCGCCTGAAGTGCTTGAGCCAATTTATGAATGGCAAAAATATCTAGACAATTACAAGTATGATTTTAACCGAATGGATATTGAACAGGATGTAACAAGAATCAAAAGTTTAAATATAGATTCTGAACATGTTACCTCTGAAAAATCAGACATACCGGAAATTGAAATTGAGAAAATAGCACGAGTAACGAAAACAGAAGATTGGTCAATTGAAGAACTGAAAAAACAATTAACGAAGCAAATTCACTCCATGGCACGATACGCACTTTTGGAATATGACAGAAATCCCGATGAGCGACAGGTAATTCTTGTAAAAATTATCAGAGACCATATTCGGAAAGGATTGCTTGGCGGAGTCGAACTTGATGATTCAAAAGATGAGGCATTACTTAGGCGATTATGGGCAATTATTGATCAAGTGCGTGATGTTTTTTTGACGCCAGAACTTATTGAGGGAATATTTATGAAGAAAAAATGATTAGTAAAAGAGGAACACTAACACAATTAAAAAAGAGTTTTCAAGGGAGCGAGAATTACGATTCTGCACTTGAGCGGGAATATATGGTTGAACTTGAACGTGATCCTGCTGTTGTGCGATGGACAAAAAAACATGGACTTAAAATTCCCTATAAAGTTTTTGGCTTTCCACATAATTATTTTCCAGATTTTTTAGTGGAATATAGGGATGGCCATAAAGAAATTCACGAAACAAAGGGTCTGCCACTTATGCTTTGGCTTTCAACGAAATTGAAACGAGAGGCGGCGGAAGAATATTTTGAAAAACTGGGATGGAAATATAAGATGATTACGAAAGGAAGAGCGGCATTTTATAATAAAATTTGAATTTTCACAGGAGACATGAAATGTTATACTAAATTAGTAAGACTGAACTTATATGCCAACGCCACAATGGATTAAAAAATTAGGCGGTCATGCTGGTGAACTCTATGTTGCCGCAGAATTATCTAAGCGCGGTATTGCCAGTGCTTTGTTACCAGAAAATTTTTCCGATAATGATATTCTATTTGGCCAAAAAGAGGGCAATAAATTAGGCTACATTCAAGTAAAATCCTGTCATCCTGATAGAGCCAATACTTTTATTTTACGGGAAACTGATGAAAAATGGACGAAGGCAAATACTAATCAATTTGTTGTTTTTGTGTGGTTGGGTTCGCTCAGGAGTAACGAAAATCCAAAATTTTGGATAGCGAAAAAAAGAGATGCCGGGTTGGCATGTATAAAACATTCTGCGCACGGAACTTCAAACTGGGAACGAAGGTTTTCTCCAGAAAACCTGAATCGGCATTGGGAAAATAACTGGGCATTATTGGAGGAATATGTGAAAAAATAAATTTATGGAAAAAACTAATAAAAAGGAATGCCCCAAATGTAAAAGTTCTAATGTTATCGTAAGCGTGTTAACTTCCGACGCAATAGTGCAAAAAATAAGCGGGACATATCCAGAGCCAACTCGCCCCGCTTTGTATCAATGCTTGAAATGCGGTGGGCATTTTCCAGCCGATGATTCAGAACAAAATTGAGAATCAAAAACAGCCGATAAAATCGGTTGTTTTTGATTAGCTTTTTATAGAGCGATTAGGTCGCTGACTCCTCTCAACTGATTCGGTCTCTCGACCTGTCCGCCGTAGGCGGATAAAAAATGTTGACTGCGCAGTAGATGGGGTTCCTCTTGACGCAGTGGATGGGATTCGAACCCACGGTCTCCTCCGTGACAGGGAGGCGCTTTAGGCCAGCTAAGCTACCACTGCATTTATTTAATTTTCTATGCCAGGGGTGAGGATCGAACTCACGACCTCGGTCTTATGAAAACCTTGCTCTGCCACTGAGCTACCCTGGCGAAGATGGTTGCGGGGGTTGGATTTGAACCAACGACCTCAAGGTTATGAGCCTTGCGAGCTACCAGGCTGCTCTACCCCGCGCTTGAAGCTTATCAAAAATTTTGATATAATTCAACTATGATAGGGTTGATTATCGCAATTATTTTTGCCTGCGCATCGTTTTTTGGCATAATTTTTTTCACCAATCCAAACAGCGCCGGAGTGTTAGGGGTAGTTGTTTTAGTTGTTAGTTCTATAATGGGCGCCGTCTGCATTGCGCTTTTAATATGGCAATTGAAAATTTTGAAGAAAAAGTAAATATTTTGGAAAAAGAATCAAAAGAAGCGATACAAGAAGCGTCCGATTTGGCGCGATTGGAAAATATCAGAATAAAATATTTAGGCCGAAAAGGCGTCTTAAACGAACTTGTCAAAGAGTTACCCGATATTCGGGAAGGATCAAGAGCGCGATTCGGCCATTCGATTAATTTTGCCAAAGACAATTTGGAACGGTTGATCGACGAAAAATCCCAAGAATTAAAAAATGAGTTTATTGCCGAAAAGCTTGAAAAAGAAAAAATTGACATCACCATGCCCGGCAAAATCTTTGCCTTGGGGCATTTGCATCCTTTGACAAAAGTCGAGCGTCGCATTGAGGATATTTTTCAATCCATGGGCTTTGAGATTGTATTTGGTTCTGAAATTGAAAGCGAATATTACAATTTTGACGCGCTGAACATTCCCAAAAATCATCCGGCGCGGGATTTGCAGGATACTTTCTGGCTTCGTCGGGGATTGCTTTTGCGAACGCACACTTCTCCCATGCAGGCGCGCTACATGGAAAAAAATAATCCTCCGCTACGGATTATCGTTCCGGGCAGGGTTTTTCGCCATGAAGCCACCGACGCTTCTCATGAAATTCAATTTCATCAAGTGGAAGGTCTAATGGTCGGCGAGGATGTGTCTTTGGCGAATCTCAAAGCGGTTTTTGAAGAATTTTTTAAAAAGTTTTTTTCCACCAGGGGCAAGAAAATAGAGGTGAGATTTAGACCGGGGTATTTTCCTTTTGTCGAGCCGGGCATGGAAATTGATATTAAGATTGCGAGCTCAAAATGGCTTGAAGTGGTCGGCGCCGGAATGGTGCATCGAAAGGTTTTTAAATCGGCGGGCTATGCGCCCGGTAAGCAACAGGGCTTCGCTTTCGGTTTGGGCCTAGAACGTTTGGCAATGCTTTATTACGGCATAAACGATATCCGGCTTTTTTATTCAAGCGACTTCAGATTTTTAAAACAATTCTAAAATGAAATTTTCCTACAATCTTCTCAAAAAATATACCGATATAAAATTGACGCCGGAAAAATTGGCGGAATTGCTGACCCTGCATTCTTTTGAATGCGTCGTTTCCGAAAAGGCGGATGGTCTGTCTGCGCAGTCGGGCGATGCAATTTTGAATATCGATATTTTGCCCAATCGGACTCACGATACATTGTCTCATTATGGTTTGGCGAAAGAAATCGCCGCGTTAACCGGCAAGCCGGTAAAAAAACCGGATCTTAAATTTTTCGAAGATAGAACAAAGCGACCGGGTGATTTTATTTCGGTGACTGTTGTCGAAAAACAATTGTGCCCGAGATATATCGCTAAAGTCATAACTGATGTCAAAATCAGTCCGGCGCCAAAATGGCTGCAGGACGAACTCGTTAAATTCGATATCAATCCGCACAATAATATAGTTGATATTTTAAATTATGCGATGCTGGAAACGGGACAGCCGATGCATGTTTTTGATTACGAAAAGTTAGAAGGCAAAAAAATTATCATCAGAAAAGCCAAAAGAGGAGAGAAAATCAATACGCTTGACGGCGGTCAATATGATTTGGACGAAAGTGTTTTGGTGATTGCCGACGGCGTTAAGCCGGTTGCCATCGCCGGCATCAAAGGAGGATTGGAAACCGGCGTTTCCGACAAAACAACGACAATAGTTATCGAATCGGCTAATTTTGAACCGGGCGGAATAAGAAAAACCGATAAAAATTTAGGGCTGAATACCGATGCCTCAATCCGTTTCGCCGCCGGCATCGATCCTAATTTAGCCGAACTGGGGTTGAACAGAGTATGCGCGTTAATTCAGGAAATTATTCCCGGATCGAAAATCATCGGCGGAACAATCGATATTTATCCGAAGAAATTAAAACCTCGGAATATCAAATTGAATTTGGAATATCTGGATAAATTAATTGGCGAAAAAATAAAACCGGAATTTACAAAGAGGACTTTGGAATCGCTGGGGATAAAAATATCCGCCAAAGGCGCCAAAATATTTTTAGCGACCGTTCCGACGGAGCGGCTCGATTTGGAAGCGGAGGAGGACTTAATCGAAGAAGTGGCGCGATTTTACGGTTATGAAAATCTTATTGGCAAGGTGCCGGCGGCGGCAATGGCGGTTCCGGAAAAAAACTATGCTAATATCGCGATGAATAAAGCGAGAGATATATTAGCGAGCGCCGGCTTCAGCGAAACATATAACTATTCTTTTGTCGGAGGAAAAAATATAGATGAAAACGGTGAAAATCAACTCGTGGAAATTCAAAATCCCGCCAACTCGGATTTTAAATATTTAAGGCCGGAATTGAATTCTGGTTTGTTGAAAAATGTCAAAAATAATTTTCGGTTTGCGGGCGAAATCAAACTTTTCGAAATCGGCAATGTTTTTTCTTCTCCGGCGGAGCCCAAGGAAAATTTAAGGTTGGCCGGCGTTAGCGCGGTCAAAAGGGATGAAGAAACCATAAATGGCGCGAAATTTTTTGAAATGAAAGGCGTTTTGAATGCGTTGTTTGAAAATCTCGGTGTTGTCGATTGCCGCTATGTTTCAACCACTGCCGACAAATGGTGGCATCCCGGCCGCGTTGCCCGCATTGAACACGGCGGCGGCGCTTTAGGCATCATCGGCGAAGTGAGTCCGGCAGCGCTGGCGTCTTTGGGCATTGTCGGCCGCGTTGCCATGTTTAACATTGACTTTGAACGGTTGGCAACGATCGTCAATGAAGAAAGGGAATTTTCTCAAATTTCCAAATATCCGGCGGTTGTCAGAGATATTTCAATTTTAGTCGATAAAGATATTAGGATGAGTGAAGTTCTTGGCGTCATTCACAATTCCGGCGCCGAATTTATTGAAGATATCAACCTATTCGATTATTACGAAGGAAAAGAACTTTCAGGAAACAAAAAAAATCTGGCATTTCACATTGTTTTTCAGGCAGAACGCACGTTAACCGATGAAGAGATTCGCCGCGAGGAAGAAAAAATAAAAAATGCTTTGATTAAAAAATTAAGCGCCGAAATAAGATGATAAAAAAAGAAGAAAAAAAAGAAACATCCTATACCGCTAAAGATATTTATGTCTTGGAAGGTTTGGAGCCGGTAAGAAAACGGCCGGGGATGTATATCGGTTCGACCGGTCCCGATGGTTTGCACCATCTGATTTGGGAGGTCTTTGATAATTCTCGAGACGAGGCGATGGGCGGTTACGCGAAAAATATCGAAGTCGTATTACTGCCGGGCAATAAAGTGAAAGTGACCGATGACGGGCGCGGCATTCCGGTTGAATTTCACAAACAAACCAAAAAATCCGCCCTTGAAACGGTCATGACCACGCTTCACGCCGGCGGAAAGTTCGGCGGGGAATCGTACAAAATATCCGGCGGATTGCACGGCGTCGGCGTTTCCGTTGTCAACGCTCTGTCCAAAAAATTAAGAGCCGATATTTGCCGCGATGGCGACATTTGGACGCAAGAATATGAACAAGGCGAGCCAACGGGAAAAGTCAAAAAAACAGGAACCAGTAAAATCACCGGGACGACGATAACTTTTGAACCGGATTTTGAAATTTTCAATTCTTTTGAAAAGGGCAAGGAATGGTTTGACGCCAAAAGAATTTTGGATCATCTGCGTGAGCAGGCCTATTTAACCAAGGGAGTCAAAATAGTTTTTCGCGATGAAAGAGAAAAAACGCCGACAACTTACGCTTTTTACTTTGAAGGCGGCATCGTGTCTTTTGTCCGTTTTTTGAACGAAGACGAAAAGCCGGTCCAGAACAA
>DMPO01000013.1 GCA_003455995.1 Candidatus Azambacteria bacterium
ATCGCGCCGCCCGATATCGATTTGGATTTCGCCGACCACCGGCGCAACGAAGTGCTGGAATATATCGCCAAAAAATACGGCCGCGAGCATGTCGCCCAAATTATCACTTTCGGATCGATGGCGGCCCGCGCCGCCATTCGCGACGCCGGCCGGGCGCTGGGTTTCGGCTATGGTTTTTGCGATGCCATCGCTAAAATGATTCCTTTCAATCCGACTCAAGGAATGAAAACCGGCTGGCTGGAAAAATCCCTGCAGAATGTCGCCGAACTGAAACAGGCGGTGGACACCGACCCCCAAGCCCGCCAATTGATTGAAACTGCAAAAAAATTAGAGGGCGTCGCCCGCCACGCGTCAACGCACGCTTGCGGCGTGGTTATCACCAAAGAGCCCATTACAGAATATATGCCTTTGCAATGGGCGACAAAATCCACCGGCAAAAAGGAAGAACAGGCGTTGGTAACCCAATACGATATGCGTTCGGTTGAAGCGCTGGGGCTTTTGAAAATGGACATCTTGGGTTTGCGAAACCTGACCACAATTGAAAAAACATTGGAACTTATAGAAAAAAATTACGGTGAAAAAATAGATATTTACAATATCCCGCTCAACGACGAAAAAACCTTTGAACTTCTGAAAAAAGCCGACACTACCGGCGTATTTCAATTGGAATCGGCTGGAATGCGCCGATACCTTAAAGAATTGAAACCGACAGACTTGGAAGATATTATCGTCATGGTGGCGGCGTTCCGCCCCGGGCCGATGGAATTTATTCCGACTTACATCGCGCGAAAAAATGGATTGGAAAGAGTTGAATATCTTCATCCGAAATTAAAACCGATCTTGGAAAGCACCTATGGAGTGGCTATCTATCAAGAACAGGTGATTAAAATCGCTAATCAGATGGCAGGGTTTTCCCTTTCGGAAGCCGATGTCTTGAGAAAGGCGGTAGGCAAAAAAATCAAAAAACTTCTCGATGAACAATCCGAAAAATTTATAAAAGGATTGATGGATAACGGCATCGGCGCCGTAACCGCGGAACGAATCTGGCATTTTATAGAACCGTTCGCCCGCTACGGCTTCAACCGGTCGCACGCCGCCTGCTACGCCCTTATCGCCTACCAGACGGCATATCTGAAATCTAATTATCCGTCTGAATTTATGACCTCTCTGCTGAACGCGGAAAGTTTTGACATGGATCGCGTCGCCATTTTAATGGCCGAAGCCAAAAAAATGGGCATCGATATTTTATCTCCGGATATAAACGAAAGCTTGGAAAATTTCACTCTTATAAAAAATGAAGGAGAAAAAATAAGATTTGGATTTTCCGCCGTAAAAAATTTAAGCGGCAACGCCATTGCCGGCATAATCGAAGAAAGAGAAAAGAACGGCGGATTTGGCGATCTTCAAAATTTTCTCGAAAGAATTTCTTCTTCCGATGTGAATAAAAAGTCATTGGAGGCGCTTATAAAATGCGGCGCCATGGATACTTTTGGCGAAAGGCGGATGCTGAACAATAATATTGAGGAGATTTTGCGCTACCTGCGGGACACTCATAAAAATAACGCTTCGCCGCAAGCGGGCTTGTTTGAATCATACTCCACAACCGCCCCGTTAAAATTGCAAAACGCCGAAGCGGCGGCAAAAAAAGAGAAGCTGGCGTGGGAAAAAGAATTTTTGGGGCTTTACACTTCCGAACATCCTATGCAGGATTACAGAGATATCATGGAAAAGAAATCTCTACTGATTCAAAAAATCAAACCTGCGCTGGTCGGGCAAAAAATCGCCATTGGAGGATTAATTTCCGGCATCCAGAAATTCGTGACCAAGAACGGAAAATTAATGCTCTTTACAAAACTTGAANNTCATCTGCGACGCTGTCCGCGAATTTCCCCCTCAAAAAATTTAAATAAAAATGACTAATAATAAAAAAGAAACGGAAAAGTTATTAAGCCATCAGGATCTGGGCGTTCAGTTGGATTTGTATTCGTTTCATGACATCGCTCCGGGCGCGCCTTTTTGGCATCCTAAAGGAATGGCGGTTTTCAGAGAACTGGAAAAAGCCATCCGCGAAGCGCTCGACAGTCAGAATTACCAAGAAATTTCCACCCCGATAATGGTCAGAAAGGATTTATTTGAAAAATCGGGCCATTTTCAATTCTATAAGGACTTAATGTTCACTTTGAAAGTTGATGACCAAACTTTTGTTTTGAAACCGATGAACTGCCCGGAAAGCGCCATTGTTTACGGAACTAAAACCAGAAGCTGGCGCGATTTGCCATTGAAATTCTCTGAAATCGGACGGCTTCACCGAAAAGAACTCTCCGGCGTATTGAACGGTCTTTTCAGAGTGCGGCAAATCACCATGGATGACGCCCATATTTACACCGGCATCAACAACTTGGTTGAAGAAATAAATCAACTGATTGTTTTGATCGATAATTTTTACAAGATATTTAATTTCAAAACCAGTTATTTTTTGGCCACGCGGCCGGATGAAGCCATGGGCGACAAAAAATTGTGGGACAAGGCCGAAGACGCCTTAGCCGAAGCGCTGAAACAAAATAAAATAAAATATGAAATTCAACCGAAGGAGGGCGCGTTTTACGGCCCCAAAATAGAAATCCATGTGAAGGACTCCTTGGGCCGCTCATGGCAACTGGGCACCATTCAAGTCGATTTCAATATGGCGGAAAAGTTTAATTTAAGTTTCGCCAATCAGAAAGGAGAAAAAGAAAAACCAGTGGTGATTCATCGCGCCGTTTTCGGATCGTTCGAAAGATTCATCGGAATTCTGGTGGAAAATTATCAGGGCGCTTTGCCGGTTTGGCTCTCCCCCGTTCAAGTAAAAATCTTGTCCATTAGCGAACAATATGAAAAATACGCGGAAAATATCCGCGCCGAATTGGCGCGAAAAAATATCCGCGCCGAAATAGACGGCGCCAACGAAACCATCGGCAAGAAAATACGAAATTCTGAAATTGAAAAAATTCCTTATATTTTAGTGG
>DMPO01000008.1 GCA_003455995.1 Candidatus Azambacteria bacterium
TATCTTTTCCAGGCCATTTTCGTTCCAGCTGGAGACCATAAAATAATATTGCAATTTGATTCCAAACCATTGAAATCGGGAGCAATTTTGACTATAATCGGGTTGATTATCATTTTAACAGCAATAATTTTTGCTATTTTTGAGAAAAAATTAAAACTTGCATGGGAAAAATATTATCCATCATAAACATCGCTTTCTTCATAGAATTGCTGTTTGTTATTTTAATAGCTATCGGAATTTTACCGCGCGAAAGCGCTTTGTTTTTGGCTATTTTTTTACCAACCATACTCATCATTTCTTCCCTTGAAGATTCCGTAATGTTCACAGCCAGATCAATCCCCTTATTTTTAGCGCTTCCCATCACGGAAAGTTTTGACAACTTCAACATCTGGCGGATTCTGGTTTTGATTTTATTTGTAAAATTCATTTTAGAAGCGCGCGTAATTTCTTTCGCAATGTTTTCAAAAGGAATTGCGCGCGCCTCCTTAAAACAATTCCGCTTAGAAATATTGATTAGTCTATTAACCTTCATCGCCATTTTATCCTTACTGAAAGCCGAAGACCCCATCGCCGGAATCAAAAGAATTATATACTTCTTGAATTTGGGGATGCTGTTTTTTGTCGTAAGACATGTCATCAATCGTGAAAATTTCATGCGCCTTGGCCGTAATTTTATTTTTTCCGGAATATTCATCGCCTCAATCGGAGTCTTGCAACTTATCTTGGCTTATCTGATGCCCATAAATAATTTTATTGAATTCTGGGCATTAACGATTGAAAAAAATCTATATGGCAACGCCTGGGCCAATATCGCCATATCAGCCAACACTTGGTTTGCATATTTTAACGGCACAATCCATTTGAGAATGTTCTCTTCTTTCCCTGATAGCCACAGTTTTCCGCTCTATCTTTTAATCGTTTCGGTATTTGTTTCAACTTTTATTATCTTTAGAAAAACTGTTTCCCAATCTTGTTTACCGGCTTATTTTTTACTCGGCATTTTTTCTTTAGGCATCGTGCTTTCCGGCACACGTGGCATCTGGGCGGCCACCGCTCTGCCAATTTTAATAATTGGATTTTATTATTTCAAAAAAATCGCGCCAAAAGAAATTATTTTAAAATTGACCTTACCGCTGATTTTTTTCATCGTAGCGCTCATTATTTCCCAGCCAATATTTAATTCCAAGCAATTCCAATTAATTGAAAATGAAACCGAAGAAAGCCGAGTTCTGATAAACCGGCTAGCATCCATTTTTGACGCAGGAGAGACATCAAATCAGGGACGCATTTGGATATGGAAAGAAAGCGCAAAATCAATAATTAAAAATCCTGCGCTTGGCGTTGGTATCGGAAATTTCCCCGCTGTCTTGAAGCAAAATATCGCATTAGCCAAAGCGGGATCATCCGCGCATAATTTATTTTTGCAAATTCTGGCGGAAATAGGCATTTTTGCTTTTGCCGTATTTCTGGCAATTATCTATGAAATTTACAAAAAAATTAAAAATCTATCGCAAGACGAAAATGTCTTAATAAAATTTTTCGGACTTTTTTCAATTCTATATATCGCATGGATTATCGCCTATTCAATGACTGATCCGGCAATTTTTGATGAAAGAGTATTTTTAGGACTGATGATATTGGTTGGGGCAATATATGGGATATCAAGGGAACGTAAAATTTAAAATTATTATTTATGAATCCTCTCGTTTCCATAAATCTTGTTGTCTATAATGAAGAAAAGCGCATTCGCGATTGTTTGAAAGCGGTTTTCAACCAGACTTATAAAAACTATGAAGTTTTGGTTTTTGACAATAATTCCAGCGATAAAACCCTGGAAATCGTAAGAAATGATTTTCCGAGAGCGAAGTTTTTCAAAGCTGATAAAAATTACAGTTTTGGACCCGGACAGAACCGCGCTGCTAAGATGACTTCCGGAAAATATATTTTGGGGCTTTGCGCTGATGTTTGGATTAAAGAAGATTTTCTTGAAAAAGCGGTGGAAATAATGGAGCAAAACCCGAAAATCGGCGCGCTTCAAGCAAAAATTTATCAGCTCGCTCCATTCGCAACACAGAACAACACAGAACAAACACAGAACAACGCAGAACTAAAAATAAAAACAAATATTATAGATACTGCGGGATTTGAAATCTATAAATCACGCCGCATAGTCAATCGCGGACACGGCATAAAAGATACCGGACAATTTTCGAAAGAAGAAGAAATTTTTTCCTATGAGGGCGCTTGTCCGTTTTGGCGTCGCGGGGCGCTGGAAGATTCCGCCGTTTGGGGAGAGTATCATGATGAAGATTATTTTTGGTATGGAGACGATATTGACCTTGGCTGGAGGATGCATCTTCTGGGATGGAAAAATTATTTCACGCCGCAAGTCATCGCCTGGCACGAACGCCAAACCACCAAACGCACAAGTAAAAGCAGATGGGATTTTATCGGACAACGAAAATCACTGCCCAAAAATAAAAAAATGTTGGATTGGGTGAATCTGCGGCTTACATTTATTAAAAATGATTTAGGAATTTTTAGATGGCCTGATATTTATAAATTCTTAAACAGGGAAATACAGCTTTTTGTTTATTCCCTAATCTTTGAGCCTTATACGATTTTTGTCGGATTGCCGAGATTCATCAGATATCTGCCACGCGCCCTGAAAAAAAGAAAAGAAATCATGCGCCGCAAAAAAGTTTCAACGAAAGAAATTAAGAGATGGTATAAGTAGATTATAAAGTTAAAAGTTATAAATCATAAAGTCAAATTCAATCAAAGCTTTTTATTTTATAACATTATAATTTTATAACCACTATACGAGCGCCAGGGCGCCTTTAGTGCTGGATTTTTTGATGATTATTTCACCATTTTCTTGATCAACTGCTATCTCTTCGCCTTCTTTAATCTGGCCAGTAATAATGAATTTTGCTACTGGATCCAAAATCAAGCGTTGAATAACGCGCTTTAAAGGACGCGCTCCGTATTGCAAATCATATCCCTTTTCCACCAATAAATCCCTGGCTTTTTTTGTAGCTTTTATCTTAATGCCCCTTTTGGCTAAACGCGCAAAAACTTTCTCCAGCTGAATCTCAATAATTTCTTCCAAATCCCCTGGGGTAAGGCCGTTAAACACAATCATCTCGTCAATTCTATTCAAAAATTCCGGCTTAAAATAATCCTTAAGAGCTGCTTTAATTTTTTCTTTGGCTTCGCTTTCTTTCTCCGCCCTGACCAATTGCTTGTCATCTGAAAGATCAAAGCCAAACTTATTAATCTTCTGGACTATATCAGATCCGGCATTGGAAGTCATAATAATAATAGTATTTTTAAAATTAACTTTTCTTCCCTTGGAGTCGGTCAAATGGCCGTCATCCAATATCTGAAGCAAGATATTAAATATTTCCGGATGCGCTTTTTCTATTTCGTCAAAAAGCACCACACTATACGGCTTTCGCCTAATGATCTCGGTTAATTGCCCTCCTTCTTCGTGACCAACATAACCGGGCGGAGATCCAATCATTTTGGAAATCGCGTGGCTTTCCATATATTCTGACATATCAACCCTCACGATCGCCTGCTCGGTGGAAAACATAAATTCAGCAAGCGCCTTTGCAAGCTCGGTCTTGCCAACTCCCGTTGGTCCCAAAAATATAAAACTGCCAATCGGCTTTTGTTCTTCGGAAATGCCGGCGCGAGATCTACGAATGGCATTAGCCACCGCTTTTATCGCATCGCTTTGCCCAACAACTCGAGATTTTAAAGTTTCTTCTATGCCTGATAATTTTTGCGCTTCCTCCTCCAGCATTTTTAAAATCGGAATATTGGTCCAATTGGAAACAACGCGAGCAATATCTTCTTCGGTTATTTCTTCTTTGAGAATCCTGCGCTTTTTTTGCAAACGCGCCAGCGAAGATTCAAAATCTTTTATATTTCTTTCAAAACTAGGAATTTTGGAGTATCTAATTTCCGCAATTTTGTGTAAATCGGCATTGCGTTCTGCGATTTCAGCTTCCTGTTTTAATCCCTCAATTTTCTTTTTTGCGTCAGTGATTTTGGAAATTTTATCTTTTTCAGCTTGCCACTGCATTTCCAAATCTTTTGTTTTTTCTTTAAAATCAGCAATCTGTTTTCGAATATTTTTTATTGTTTCCTTTACGGAGGGATCAGTTTCCTTTTTAAGCACTTCCTCCTCTATCCTTAAACGCATCAATTCCCGATGAGCTTGATCCAACTCCTGAGGCATGGAATCAATTTCCATCCTTAGGGATGAAGCCGCTTCATCTATCAAGTCAACGGCTTTATCGGGTAAAAACCTATCCGCAATATATCTAGAGGATAGTTTAACGGCTGCGATAATTGAGGAATCGGTGATTTTCACTCCGTGATGCATCTCGTATTTTTCTTTTAAGCCGCGCAGTATGGCAATCGCCTCGTCTTGAGACGGCTCCTGCACTAAAACCGGCTGAAAACGACGCTCCAACGCCTGATCTTTCTCTATATATTTTTGATACTCTTTTATGGTTGTTGCGCCAATCGCGTGCAAATCGCCCCTAGCCAATGCCGGTTTTAACATATTAGAAGCATCAACCGCTCCTTCAGCCGCGCCCGCCCCCACCAAGGTATGCAACTCGTCAATAAATAAAATTATTTTACCGCCCTGGTTTTCAATTTCTTTCAACACCGTCTTTAATCTTTCCTCAAATTCTCCCCTATATTTTGTACCAGCCACCAATGCTCCTAAATCAAGAGAAATTATTTCTTTGTCTTTAAGGCTTTCCGGAACGTCGCCATCAATAATCCTTTGCGCAAGACCTTCTGCTATCGCGGTTTTTCCGGTGCCCGGCTCGCCTATTAAAACAGGATTATTTTTCGTGCGGCGCGATAAAACCTGCATCACGCGGCGGATTTCTTTTTGGCGACCAATTACTGGATCTAATTTTTTGCTTCGCGCCATTTCCGTAAGATTTTTTGCATATTTTTCCAAAACCTGATATTTACTCTCCGGCTCAGCATCAGTAATCCTTTGCGAGCCCCTAACAGACGCCAAAATCTGCATAATCTGTTCGCCGGTAACTTTAAATTTCTCCAAGATATCTCTTGCTCTTGATGGAACCTCCAATAAAGACAAAAGCAAATGTTCCGTGGAAATGAAGTCATCTTTCATATGCTTTGAAACCTGATTGGATTTTTCCAAGATATTAGCCATTTCCTGGCTTATTGGAATCTGACCGAAAACTCCGCCTTGCTGCTTTTTTTGATTGGCTACGACATTTTCTAGAGATGTATCTATCTGCAAATCCATAAGATCAAGGTCTACCCCGATCTTTTCTAAAATTGTCGGGATAACGCTTTCATCCTGCTCGGCCAACGATTTTAAAAGATGCAAGGGATCTATCGGATATTGCGATTTAATAAAAGCGATTTCCTGCGCTCTCATCAGCGCATCTTGAGCTTTGATTGTGAAATGATTGAATGGTTTCATTCGCTTCGCGAACATTTGACTGTTAACATTTGACATTTGACGGAATTTAGTCAATTGTCAATTGTTAATTATCAATTGTTATTTTAGCACTCTCGTCGTAAGACTGCCAATATACTAAATAAATAAAATATGGCTGTCAATACTGTGATTATATATTATTATTCTAAAATAAACTCCTGACCGTATTCCGGAACAACAGCATCAACGGTTAATTTATCTTTAAAAACCGTCGCCAGTTTAAGGGCAGCCTCGTCTTCACCCTGCACTATAAAAACTTTTTTTAGAGTATGTCTCATTGGCCTAACCCATTTTACCAGGCCGTCTTGATCGGCATGAGCCGAGTATCCTTCGATTGATTTTATTTTTGCCCTAACGAAAATTGTCTCGCCATGTATCTTCACTTCTGTCTGACCCTCAAGCAATCTTCTGCCCAGCGACCCCTTTGCTTGATATCCAAATATCAATAAAGTATTCTTGGGATCTGATAAATATTTTTTTTCATGGTGCAATATCCTGCCAGCCGTAGACATGCCTGATCCGGCGATAATTATTTTTGGCGCCGGAACTTCATTTATTTTTTTTGATTCTTCAACTGTTTCCGTAAATTTAAGGCCGGGAAATTTAAAAATCTCATCGCCGGAACTTATAACATATGTCGCTTCTTTATTATAATAATCATCATACCTGCGATAAACTTCCGTTGCTTTTATCGCAAGCGGACTATCTATAAAAATGGGGATTTGTGGCACGCGACCATGCTCTACAAGATCATTCAATTCATAAAGCAGTTCCTGGGTGCGCTCCATGGCAAACGCCGGTATCATCAATACCCCTCCGGATTTGACTGTTTCCTCTATCGCGTCTTCAAGGTATTCCTTCCTTTGGTCGCGATGTTCGTGAAGTCTATCGCCATAGGCCGATTCAATTACCAAATAATCCGCTTCATCAATATATTCAATCGGTTTTATAAGGGGGGTGGGGGGATTGCCTAGATCTCCAGAGAAAACAATTTTGTTTTTTCTGGCTCGCCCATCGGCGGATAAACTATTTTCTTCCACAAAAAATTCATAAAATGCCGATCCTAAAATATGGCCGGAATTCCTGACGCGGCAAGAAAAACCTCCAGCAACATCAACTCTTTCTCCATATTTCAAGGGAACAGCCAAATCCATAAGTCCGGCTATATCATTTAAACCGTAAAATGGCTGCAAACCCCTTTTTTCGGAATCCTCGAGCATCACATGATGACTATCGGCAAGCATAATTCTGGAGAAATCCAAAGTCGGCGCTGTAGCGTAAAATTTCCCGCGAAACCCGTCTCGATAAAGTTTCGCCGCTCTACCGCAATGATCAATATGAGCATGTGTCAAAAAAAACGCATCAATTTGTTTGGGATCAAAGGGAAAGGGTTCGTAATTTTTTTCCTCCGTAAACCAAGAGCCCTGGAACATCCCGCAATCAACAATAACCTTCTTATTATTGGCCTCTAAAAGATAACAGGCTCCTGTAACAATTTTTGTTCCTCCGTAAAATGTTAGCTTTGCCATTGTTGTCTAAATTTATGAGCGGACATTGTATAGCGTAATAAATTTAGCTACAACAATGAGCNNGGGTCGCAATCCTGCGTCTTTGGCCATATCCGATATCCCCTTTTTGCAAAATGCGTGATGATAACGACGAACTACAATATTTTTATCCGTAGTGGTGTAATCAATAAACAAATCTCCGGAATCCAAATCTGCAACAGACACGCCATCATACCATCCCCTTAAAAATCTTCCTCCTATTATTTTACCAGAAATTTTCATTAAAAA
>DMPO01000006.1 GCA_003455995.1 Candidatus Azambacteria bacterium
CTCTACGGCAACGGAACTTCTCCCATTACGGGAACCACCACGCCTTTCTTTACCGGGTTTTCCACCGTCAACGCTTCGACCACCAATCTGACCGCCACAAACTTCTGGGCGACCAACGGCACCATTACCAACGCTTCAACGACCTATCTCACCGTCTCCAACAACATCTTTCTTCCCAACGGCGTCATTACCAACGCCAATCTGGCCAATTCCACCATTAGCGGCATAGCGCTCGGTTCCAACTTGGCCACCCTCACTTTCGGCACTTATCTTACCGGCACTTCCTACAACGGCTCTACGGCGATAACCATCGCCACCAACGCCACCAACGCCAACACCGCCTCAACCATCGTGGCGCGGGACGCTTCGGGCAACTTTACGGCCGGCGCTATTACGGCCGCTTTAACGGGCAACGCTTCAACCGCCACCACTTTACAAACCGCCAGAAACATCAACGGAGTGAGTTTCAACGGCTCCGCCGACATCACCGTTACGGCGGCGGCGGGGACTCTGACGGGAACCGCTCTTAACGCAACGGTGGTGTCTTCTTCGCTTACTTCCCTGGGGACTATCGCTACCGGCGTGTGGAATGGAACAACTATCGCCGTCGCCAATGGAGGCACGGGAGCGTCGACGCTAACCGGATTCCTCTACGGCAACGGAACTTCTCCCATTACGGGAACCACCACGCCTTTCTTTACCGGGTTTTCCACCGTCAACGCTTCGACCACCAATCTGACCGCCACAAACTTCTGGGCGACCAACGGAACTATCGCCAACGCCTCCACCACATACGCCACTCTGCCGACATTTTGGTCTACCACGGGAACCATCGGAACTCTTAATCTCACCAACGCTCTTACTGCCGCCAATGGAGGCACGGGAGCGACCACTCTTACGGGCCTTCTTCAAGGAAACGGAACTTCCGCCATTACCGCCATTACCGGAACGGCGGGACAGATTCCGTATTACAACGGAACCAACACTCTGCTTGCCACTTCAACGATATTTCTTTCAACGGCGAGCAACGTCGGCATCGGGACGACGGCACCAGGGACGAAGTTACAAATATCAGAAACAAGTTCTGGTGCAGTTACAACTCCTCTACTTTTAACCAGTAACGGTCAGAGCGTTGATGGGTCAGGCGTGGCGATAGGTTTTAGTCCCTTTGATGAATCGGTCGCAATTACAACTGCTAAAATCATAAGTTATAGAAAGGGTTCCAATGACTACCCGTTGACGTTCCAAGTTTGGGATGGAGTTTCTGCTTTAGCGGAAAGGATGAGAATAGATAACACCGGCAACGTCGGCATCGGGACGACGGGGCCAAACACAAAGTTTGAAGTGTGGAATACTGTCGGCAGATATACTCGCACGGGGATAGGTGGAAGTACGTTTTATGTAAAGCATAATGACAATAGTCTTATAGACAGTCTCATTCTAGAAAATACGCAAGCCCTGACGGACTATGGGACTGGAATATTGTTTAATTTAGGTTATGACGGCACACAAGATGCGGCAGGAACTACAGTCGCCGGAGGCAGAATATCCGTAGCACAAGAAGGAACATGGAGCTCTACGGCCTCTACCCAAGATTCTTATATGGTGTTTAAAACTGCTTTAGATGGATCAGTTGCGGAAAAGGTCAGAATAACAAGCACTGGCAACGTCGGCATCGGGACGACGACTCCCACCACCAATTTAACAATCTCCACCGCAGGGGGCACTGCCAATGTCGCGGTGACCAAGGGATGGCTCTGCGTTGACAACGACGGAGGGTGTATTGGAGGGACAGCTGGAACGATTTATTATGTCGCCTCCGCGACCGGCAATTCCGATATTGCGGAAAATTATCGGTCGCAGGAAACATTGGAAGCGGGGGAGATAGTTCAGATTAAGACGATTCCAGGAATACTCCCTCCGCCTTCGGCGGATTCCTCGATTCCTGGAATCAATTCAGATTTCCAAATAGAAAAGGCGACTTCCACTTCGCAGACGATTATCGGAATTATTTCTACCGCGCCGGGAAATCTGCTTGGCTATAATGTCGAAACGGCGAGCACATCGTATCCAGTCGCGCTTTCCGGACGGGTGCCGGTGAAGGTTTCTTTGGAAAACGGACCCATTGCGGTCGGCGATAGGATTTCCGCTTCTTCGGTCGCGGGAGTGGGGATGCGAGCATCTTCGACAGGATCATGGCAAGCGACGGTGGGAATGGCGCTGGAGGGGTACGATGGGACGCAGTCGATTCCTGGAATCAATGCGGGGAAAATTATGGTTTTCGTGAGTTTGGGATCGCCGAATCTGGCGGCGGCGCGGGGAACCGGAGAGTTGAGTCAGTTGGTTCAGTTTAATCAGGATGTCAATGTGAACGGATTTGCGCTGTTGAATGTTAAATCCATAACGGGAATGAACGGGCTGTGGAGAATCGACGAAAACGGCAATATCACGGCGCAGAGCGTGGAGACCCAGAAATTGACCGTCGGCGGAGGAAACACTTCGGGAATCACGGTTTACGACCGCCAGACCTCCGCTCCCAAGTGCATATATATAGAAGGCGGGGCGATTATGAGTTCGGACGGAGCGTGTGGTTCGACTACGCTCACCACGGGCGGGACAGAGATTGTTTCGGCGAGCGACCCAGTTTTAACGCCCCCGATTGAGCCGGTGGCGACCTCGACGCCGGAAATTTTGCCTGTTGAAACAACAACATCCACTGAACCGATTATCATTGAAACGGCGACCGGCACGCCAGAAATTTTGCCAACAATTGAACCGACAGCGGCGACAACAACTGCCACATCAACTCCATAATTTTGAAAATTAAATGCCAAATTTTATTAAAAACTTTTTACAGAAAATTAGTGAAAAAACCGCTGCGTTTCGTATCACGATTAGCCGTGAGATAGCCAGATTTTCCAAAACTCGTGAGATTTTGACCCCTCAAAGTGATGAGATTCCTCGTGATACAAGCGCCGGCAACGCCGGTTGCAACATCGGCCTAGAGAAAGCGGCAAGTTTTTGCCCCTACTGCAGCTCTAAAGAGTTTGTGAAGCGAGGCACCCGCAAAAAAACGCTTGAAATAGTCCAACTTTATCTGTGTCGGAATTGCAATCGCACTTTCACTTCGCAATTTATAAAAGGCAGGCATTTTCCGATGAACTTGGTTATTGAAGGCCTGAATTATTATAATTTGGGATTCGGATTGGAAGAGACCTGTAAAATGCTTCATCAAAAATTCAATGCCAGTCCGGAAGCGTCCACACTGGGGAATTGGATAGAAAAATATTCGGAACTTTGTAAATTTTCCAGGTTAAGACCTTACGCGGTGAAATGGGCGCAGAGGGAATTAAGGGATAAGGCGCAAAGCGCGGACAATATCGGCGCTGCGATGGTTGAAACCACCAGCATGGCGCACCGCCAGATTTACCGGTTCCGCTATCACCGCGCCAAAATGAAAATTCTTTTGGAGGATTATAAACATCGCAACTTCGGCCCGCTCAAAGAATATCTGGACGCGGTTTCAAGCGAAACTCCTCATCAATATTTTCAAGACGGCTTAAGGATTTCCGAAATTAAAACCAAATTTGACAAGGCCCAGATGATTATCAGAAGCAAACATAATTATGCCAATGAATTAGCAAAATTTGTCCTTCAGGCGGTTAAGGAAAATAAATTTAGGCATGAGGCCCTCCAAAGATTTTTTATCGCCAATGACTCGGTAACCATTGCCTCCGAAGTTCCGGTTTACATAAAAAAGGAGGATATCGAGCATATGCAGAATCAATTAAATTTCAAAATAACGGAGGACTTGAAAAAATTTGAAAATAAAGACGGAAAAATTTTGATGACCGGCCATATCGACTTAATCCAGGTGCGCAACGGCATGATTCATCTTCTGGATTTCAAGCCGAACGCGGGCAAAGAGAAACCGATTGAACAATTGACTTGGTACGCGCTCGCTCTGTCGCGGCTTACGGGCCTGCGGCTGTACGAATTCAAGTGCGGATGGTTCGACGACAAGGATTATTTCGAATTTTATCCATTGCATGTGGTTTATAAAATGAAAGACAGGAAAAAGAGAAAAATTAGGTTCAAGAGCGGGGATTCGGTCGAAATTCCCGAGAGAAACGAGATAAAAATGATATGAAAACATTCACGGTAAAAAAGCCAGTTCACAGTTTCAGAGATTTGGAAGTTTATCAGAAAACGATGGAAGCGTCGGTTGTTGTGGCTAAAAATTTAAAAACCAAACTTAATCAATTAAAATATTCCATGGCGGATAATATGATTCAATGCTCAATGTCAATCCCGCTTTTTCTGGGCGAAGCGCATTCAATCAGATTCGGCGACCATACGCGCGCCATTTTGCTTCTGGAAAAAGCCATGGCCGACTGCAATAAGATGATTATTTATCTGGAACAGATCAAGGGGATTTATGGAAGCAAACTGGATTTCGACTTGATTGAGGACTTGATAAAAAAATATGCCGAAACCCGGACAAAAATTTTCCGTCTGGAAAAAGCGTGGCAAAAATTCACGCCCCCAATGAAATAAGACCAATAGGACAAGCGCCCCATAAAATAATTTTCAATTTTCAATTCACAATTTACATTAAATTTTCAATGACACAAATTTCAAACAAATATGATTTAGAAGAAAGAACCGCCAAGTTTGGAGAGAGTATTATAGAGTTTTGTATAAAAGCAAAACAGGATGCGATAAATAAACCAATTATAAATCAACTTATAAGGTCGGCTACCAGTATTGGCGCAAATTATATGGAAGCAAATGGTGCAAGTTCAAAGAAGGATTTTGGTAATAAGATTTTTATATGCAAAAAAGAGGCTCAAGAAACCAAACATTGGCTTCGCATGATGACAAAATGCGAACCAGAAAGGCTAGAAGATTTAAGAAAATTATGGAGAGAATGTCAGGAACTAACAATGATTTTTCAAAAAATTAATAATTCTATGAAGAGCAAGAATTGAATCATTGAAAAATTTAAACATTTATTGAAAATTGAGAATTGGAAATTGTAAATTATTAAAATTAATGTTAATGTTAAATAACTATGGAAATAAATATCAAGCGCGAAACGGAGAATATTGAAAGCGAAAACAAGTGGCGGGACTCAAGGCCGAGAATCCGCGAGGTGTCGGTGGGTGTCGGCCTGCCGAAAATGCTTGCCTATTGGTCTACGGTCAGCCGCTGGGCGCTGATTCTTTTCGCCGCGTTGGCGCCGATTTTCTTTCTGCCTTTCACCAATCTGCCGGTGGCCGCCAACAAGGAAATTCTGGTTTTTTCCCTTATCATTATCGCCTTTTTCGCTCTTTTGGGGCGCGTGCTGATAGAAGGCCGCGTTCGCTACCCCGGCCATTTTCTGGCGCTCGCCCTGCTTTTGCTGATTCTGGTCTGGGGCGCGTCGGCGTTTTTCTCGCTCAATCAGTTAACCAGTTTGGTCGGCGCCTGGGCCTCGCCCGACAGTTTTTTCTCGATGCTGGCGTTCGTTATTCTGGCGCTTTCCATCGCGACGACTTTTGATCGTCGCGACATTGTCGCTTCGCTCTTAGTTTTTATCGCTTCGCTTTCGCTGTTGGGGCTTTTTGAATTGCTGCAACTGACCAAGATTTTCATTCTGCCTTTTGAATTCGCCAAAAATTCCGGATTCAACCCCGTCGGCTCCATCAACGATGTCGGCGTTCTGCTGGCTTTCGGGCTGGTGATCGTTTCGGGATTGATGTCCGCCGATTTGTCGGCGCGCGCCAATATGTCGGGAGCGCTGAAAAAATTTCTGGGGCTTTCGGTCGTTATTTTTATTTTGAATTTAGCCATTATTGATTTTTGGGCCATCTGGGCCGGCCTGATTCTGGCGATGATCTTCATGATTAGTTTTCTGTCGCAAGGAATCAAAGGATCGAATAAATCGATTCCAGGAATACTCCCTTCGCCTCCGGCGAATTCCTCGATTCCTGGAATCGAATTTTCGGAGACCGAATATCAAGGACTTCAATTGGAATATTTTCGGAAAGCGTGGTTGCCCTCGATCATTCTGCTGATCGCTCTGCTTTTCGTTTTCATTCCGTCGCCGCTTTCAAAATTCGTGCAGACGCCGATTGAGGTGTCGCCGACTTTCAGCGCCACTCTGGATATCGGGGTCCAGAATCTATCCGCCGGTCATTATTTGTTGGGCTCTGGCCCCGGAACTTTCGGCTATATTTTCAATCTTTACAAACCGAATGGAATCAATCAGACGATTTTCTGGGCGACGGTTTTCAACGGCGGCGCTTCAGCGATGTTTTCCTGGGTCGGCACCGCGGGTGTTTTGGGGATTTTGGCGCTTTTGCTGCTCATAGCCGCTTTTGTCTGGACGGGCATCGCCGGCACTTCCATCAGAAACGCTTCAACGGGCATTATGAATGTCGCTTCGCAGGCGCTGTTTGTCGGCGTTTGCTATCTGTTTATAATGTGGTTTCTCTATGGCGTTAATTTCACGATCATGGTTTTCGCTTTCTGGGGCATCGGTTTGTTTTTGGCGGCTTCTTTGTTCTTTATGAAAGAAGATAGGTCGAATGAGACCGATAGGACGAATAGGACTTATAAATCAGTGCTGAAAGAACTTCGGATTTTTACTTCGCCGCCGAAAACATTTTTGTTTTCGCTTTTGCTGGTCGGATTGATGGTGGTCTCGATTATCGGGCTTTATTTCGAATCCAACCGCTATATCGCCGAAATATATTTTGCCAAACAGGATTACGCTTCGGCCATAAAATTCTGGCGATACGATGAAAAATATTTCCAGGGATTGTCGCAGAGCGTATTCATCAAATTAAACGACTTGCTGGCCAATAAAGATATCCCGCAGGAAGAAGCCAAAGCGCAATTTCAGGATATCACCACCAGAGCCGTCGCGGCGGCGCAGGAGGCGTTAAGAATCAACCCGCAGAATACTTTCAATAGCGTTTTGATGGGGAATATCTATGAAAATTTGGTTCCGTTTGTCGCCGACGCCGCCAATTTCGCGCTATCTTCTTACGGCGGCGCCGTGGCGCTGGACCCGCAGAATCCGTCGAACTATCTGGCGCTGGCGAGGGTGAAAATCGCGCAAAAGAATTGGGGCGGCGCCGCTTCCGATCTGGAAAAATCCATCTCGCTTAAAAACGATTACGCTCCAGCAAGGTTTTTGCTGGTTCAGGTTTACGACCAGCAGGGCAAACTGGCCGACGCCGTCCGGCGCGCCGAAGAATTGGTATCGCTCAATGTCAACGATGTCGGCGCTCTGTTCCAATTGGGTTTTCTTTATTACAAAAACAGTCAGTTTGATCGGGCCAGGCCGGTGATGGAAAGAATCATTGAATTGTCGCCCAATTATTCCAACGCGAGATATTTTCTGGGGTTGATATATGATAGGGATGCTCAAATGAACCAGTCCTCCTCTGCCAAGGCTACGGAGGATCGGAACAAGGCAATTGAGGAGTTCCGAAAAATTGCCGAGTTGAATCCGGACAATAAAGAAATCGCGCGGATTATTACGAATTTGAAAACCAAAAAGCCGGCGCTCTTTGGCATAACGCCGCCGGCGCCGGCGCCGCAAAACCGGACAGAAGCGCCGGTCCAGGAAGGAGCGAAAGCCCCGGTGCAAAAATTACAAAAATAAACTATTGATTCTAAGAATCAATAGTTTTAGGCGTAAATTTTTGGGGTGTGGATAACTTTTAAGACATTTAAGACATGAAAATTATAACCACTCAGAAAAGCGGACAGTTAGAGGTAATTTTTAAAAATAAAAACTTGGAAGAAAGTTTTGTTGTCGCCAAAGCCGATGAGTTTCTAAATGTCATTGACAAATTTATCGGGAAGCATAAGATATGTCCTATAGGCCGCATAGGACAAATGGGACCAATAGAATTCTACAATGTCGGTCTATTGACGGAAAGAACAATCAGAGTTATTATGCAAGGGCTTTCGTTTTCATAAAAAGTCAGTTTTTATTTTGAGTATATTTTCGTAAAAATTTTTGGATAATCGGCAAAACCTAAACCAAGGGGTTTTTTGTGTTTATGCCAGGAAGTGAAAATATGTTTCAACAAACAAAAAGTTTTGCAAAACAAAAGGTAAAATGGGTTGAAATGCCCAATCTCGTCGCCATGCAGCTCGATTCCTACAAGCGATTTATGGAGCGAGGACTAAAGGAATTATTCGACGAGGCGTCGCCCATCAGCGACTACACCGGCAAAGAACTGGACCTGTATTTTCACGACTACTATTTCGACGAGCCGAAATTTGATGAAATCCAAGCGAAACAAAACGGGCTTTCTTTTGAAGCGCCTCTGCGAGTTCGGTTGGAGTTGGTCAATAAAAAAACCAAAAAATCGAAAGAACAAGAAATATATTTAGGCGACTTTCCCTTGATGACCGATCGGGGAACTTTTATCGTTAACGGCGTCGAGAGAGTCGTGGTCAGCCAATTGATGCGCTCTCCCGGCGTTTTTTTTACGGCTTCATTATATAGAGGGCGGAAATTATTCGGCGCTAAAGTGATACCGAATCGCGGCGCGTGGCTCGAATTCGACACCGACGCCGACGGCGTCATTGGCGTCAAAATCGATCGGAAGCGCAAAACGCCGATAACGGCGCTTCTTCGCATTTTTGCGGCGCATTATGGCAAGGGGGATTCCAATGAAGATTTTTTGAACTTGTTCAAAAAATCTATAGGCCCTATTGGTCCTATAGGGCCAATGGGTGGTCTTGAGGCCACCATAAAAAAAGACCCGACTAAAAACGCGGCGGAAGGGTTTGTCGAAATTTATAAACACTTGAGACCGGGCGATCCGGCGACCGCGGAAAACGCCAAGCAATTGGTGGAAGGCATTTTTTTCAGGAACGATCGCTATGATCTGGCAAAAGTCGGCCGATTCAAAATGAATCAGCGGCTTAACCGTCCCAATGCCGATATCGCCGGCGCGTTGAGCAAGTCCTCGTCCCTTTTAACTTTTGACGATTTACGGGATATTGTCGCCGAAATCATCCGCTTGAACAATACCGAAGACGCCATGCCGGACGATATTGATCATTTGGGCAACCGCCGGGTGCGCTCTCTCGGAGAACTTTTGCAGGCGAAATTGCGCATCGGAATGGCAAGAATGGACAGGATCATTCGCGACCGCATGAGCACCTACGATGTCAATATGCTGACGCCGGCGCAGCTTATCAACGCCCGGCCCCTGATGGCGGCGGTCAAAGAATTTTTCACTTTTTCCCAATTGGCGCAATTTATGGATCAGGTCAATCCGCTGGCGGAACTGGAACATAAACGGCTGATTTCGGCCATGGGGCCGGGAGGATTAACCCGCGAGAGAGCCGGTTTTGAAGTCCGCGATGTTCACTCCTCCCACTACGGGCGCATTTGCCCGATCGAAACGCCGGAAGGGCCCAATATCGGTTTGGTGATGCGTTTGGCCTCGCACGCGCGGATTAACGAGTTGGGGTTTATTGAAACGCCGTATGTGAAAGTAAAAAACGCCAGGATTACCGGCGAAATCGAATGGCTGAACGCTTTTGACGAAGAAAAATATATTATCGCCCACGGCGGCACCAGATACGATAAAGACGATAAAATTGTGGAAAATATGGTTGAGACGAGGGTTTCCGGCGAACCGCGAATAGTCGGCCGCGACGAAGTACAATATATGGATGTCGCTCCCCAGCAAATTTTTTCCGTGGCGGCAAGCTTGGTTCCTTTTTTGGAACACGATGACGCCAATCGCGCGATGATGGGCTCTAATATGCAGAGACAAGCGGTTTCCTGCATCAAACCGCAGGCGCCTTTGGTGGGGACGGGCATGGAAGAAAAAACGGCGGTGGATTCCGGCCAAGTCATTATCGCTTTCGAAGCCGGCGCGGTTACCGCCGTGGACGCGGAAAAAATTGTTGTTCAGGAAAATAAGACCAATAAGACCAATGGGACAAGTAGAGCCTATCGCCTGAATAATTTTTTGCGCTCAAACCAATTTACATCGATGAGCCAGCAGCCGCTGGTGGTGAAAGGCGAAAAAGTTAAAAAGGGCCAGATTTTGGCCGACGGCGCCGCCACTCAAAACGGCAATCTGGCGCTGGGCCAGAATTTTTTGGTGGCTTTTCTTTCTTGGGGCGGCGCCAATTTTGAAGACGCCATCATCATTTCCGAACGGCTGGTGAAAGACGATCGCTTCACTTCCATTCATATCGAGGACTATTCGATTGACATCCGCGACACCAAACTGGGACCGGAAATCACCACGCCGGACATCCCCAATATTTCCGAAGAAAAACTAAAAAATCTTGACGAAGAGGGTATTGTCAGAATTGGCGCCGAGGTTTCCAGCGGAGACATTTTAGTGGGCAAAATCTCGCCCAAGGGCGAAGCCGATCTGACTTCCGAGGAGCGGCTTTTGCAAGCCATATTCGGCGAGAAGGCTCGCGATGTCAAAGACACTTCCCTTTTATTGCCTCACGGAAAAAGAGGTCGCGTGGTGGGCATTAAAATTTTTTCCCGCGACAAGGGCGACAAACTGGAGCCGGGAGTGCTGAAAAAAGTTCAAGTCGATGTGGCGCAGTTGAGAAAAATTCAAGCGGGCGACAAACTGGCGGGTCGTCACGGCAACAAGGGAGTTATTTCCAAAATTCTTCCCGAAGAAGATATGCCATATTTGGCCGACGGCACGCCGGTGGATATAATTCTGAATCCTCTGGGAGTCGCTTCCAGAATGAATATCGGGCAGATTTTGGAAACCCATTTGGGTTGGGCCGCCAGCAAGCTTGGCTACCGCGCCATCACTCCGACGCTCGACGGCGCGACGGAAGAGGATATTAAAGAAGAACTCAAAAAAGCCGGCCTGCCGGAGAGCGGTAAAGTTGATCTTTACGATGGTCGGAACGGAGAAAAATTTAACGACAAAGTTACCGTAGGCATGATTTACATGATGAAACTGAATCATTTGGTGGAAGACAAAATCCATATGCGTTCGGTGGGTCCCTATTCGCTGATTACTCAACAGCCATTGGGCGGCAAAGCTCAGGGCGGCGGCCAGAGGTTTGGGGAAATGGAAGTATGGGCGCTGGAGGGTTACGGCGCCAGCCATACGCTTCAGGAAATGATTACCATAAAATCCGACGATGTTACCGGCCGGGCGGCGGCTTTTGACGCCATTATCCGCGGCGAGGAAATCAAGAAACCAAGTTTGCCGGCGGCGTTCAATGTTTTGGTCAACGAATTGAAATCATTGGGGTTGAGCGTGGAATTGGTCGAATCTTCGGCGTTGCCGGTTGCCGCGCCGTTGGAAAGAGAAAGCGGGAAAGGGGAAATTAAAAAAGTGAGGATAAGGACATAATAAAACCCACCCCAGCCCCTCCCTTATCAGGGAGGGGGCTGGATTCCTCCCCTGATAAGGGGAGGTTAGGAGGGGTTAAAATATATGAACACATTTGACGCCATAAAATTAAGAATCGCTTCGCCGGAAGACATCATCAAAAATTCTTACGGCGAGGTGACCAAGCCCGAGACCATCAATTACCGGACGCAAAAGCCGGAAAAAGATGGTTTGTTCGACGAGCGGATTTTCGGTCCGACCAAAGATTGGGAATGTTATTGCGGCAAATACCGCCGGATCCGCTATAAGGGGGTTACTTGCGACAAGTGCGGCGTCGAAGTGACGCGCGCCATTGTTCGCCGCGAAAGAATGGGGCATATTAAATTGGCGGTGCCGGTGGCGCATATCTGGTTTTTGAGAAGCGTTCCTTCCAAAATCGCTTTGACCATCAATGTGCCGGCGGGCGCTTTGGAAAGAGTTATTTATTACGCCTCTTATATCGTCGTGTCCGTTGATGAAAAGGCGAGGGAGAGCGCGCTGGGAGAAATTAACAGAGAGTACAAACAAAAGGCGAAGACGCAGACCGATATCGACGGATTGTCGAAATCAAGGGACAGGGCGCGGGACGAATTGAAAGGCCTCAAAAAATATCAGATATTGAGCGAAATGGAATTTCATGAATTGTCGCTGAAATTTGGAAATGTATTCGAAGCCGGAATCGGCAGCGAAACGGTTAAAAAACTGCTGGAAGAAATCGATTTGAAAAAATTGGCGGAAGAAGTCGCGGAGGAAGAAAAGACCGCTCCGGCGTCAACACAGAAAAAGGTCTTGAAACGGCTGAAGCTGGTTCAAAATTTTCTCAAATCGGGAACGCGGCCGGAATGGATGTTTATGTCGGTTCTTCCCGTTTTGCCGCCCGATTTGAGGCCGATGGTGCCGTTGGACGGCGGCCGCTTTGCCACCTCCGACTTGAATGATTTATATCGCCGCGTAATCAACCGCAATAATCGTTTGAAAAAATTGCTGGAATTCAGCGCGCCGGAAGTGATCGTCAGAAACGAGAAAAGGATGCTTCAAGAGGCGGTGGACGCGCTGATCGATAACGCCGCGCGGCGCGCCCAGAACCAGGCCGCGAGTTTGGTGGCGCAGAAAAGGCCGCTACGGTCTCTTGCCGACATGTTGAAAGGCAAACAGGGCCGTTTCAGGCAAAATCTTTTGGGAAAGAGAGTCGATTACTCCGGCCGCTCGGTGATCGTGGTCGGTCCGGAATTAAAATTGGACGAATGCGGCTTGCCGAAACAAATGGCTCTGGAATTATTTCGGCCGTTTGTCATCAATAAAATCATCGAACGGGAACTGGCGCATAATATCAAGGGCGCCAACCATCTTATTGAAGACGGCATTGACGAGGTCTGGGCGATTCTGGAAGAGGTGATCCAGAATAAATATGTTTTATTGAACCGCGCGCCGACATTGCACCGTTTGGGTATTCAGGCGTTCAAGCCGATTCTTGTGGAGGGTCGCGCCATCAGAATTCATCCGATGGTCTGTTCCGCTTTCAACGCCGATTTCGACGGAGACCAGATGGCGGTGCACTTGCCTTTGTCAGAAGAAGCGCAGAAAGAGGCGCGGGAAATTATGCTTTCGTCCAAGAATTTATTAAAACCGGCCACCGGCGAGTCAATTGCCATTCCGACTCAGGACATCGTTTTAGGGGTTTATTATCTTTCCATTGTTAAAGATGGATTGAAAGGGGAGGGGAAATCATTCGCTAATGAAAAAGAAGCCGTTTTAACTTATCAGTTCGGTGAAATCGACTTGCGGGCAAAAATAAAAGTAAGAATTGACGGTAAAGAATTAATAGAGACCTCGGTCGGGCGGGTTATTTTGAATCAAGCGCTGCCTGATGACTTTGAATTTATAAATAAAGAATTGAGATCTGGAGACATCAGAAACATGATGGGCAGAATTTTTGCCAAATACGGCGTGGACGAAACGGCCAAGATTTTGGATCAAATCAAAAAAATAGGATTTGAATACGCGACGGTATCCGGGCTTTCTTGGGGTATGGACGACTTGAAAGTCCCCGTTCAGAAAAAACAACTCATAGCGGACGCGCAAAAACAGGTGGCGGAGATAGACGAGTATTACAACAAGGGGCTCTTAACGGCTTCGGAAAAGAAAGACAGGGTGGTGGAAATTTGGAAAGACGCCATCGACAAAATTGAAAAAGAAGTTTTGGCGTCGCTCGATCCCGACGGTCCGGTGTTCACTATTGTCGATTCCAAGGCGCGCGGTTCCCTTAAACAGATTGCCCAGATGGTTGGCTTGAAAGGATTGGTGCAAAATCCGGCGGGAGACATTATCGACTTGCCGATTATTTCTTCTTTCAAAGAGGGGTTTAATGTTTTGGAATATTTCATCTCCACTCACGGCGCCAGAAAAGGCACCGCCGACACCGCTTTGAGAACCGCTTCCGCCGGCTATTTGACGCGGCGCTTGGTTGATGTCAGCCAAGATGTCATTGTGACCGAAAAGGATTGTCTCGCTACGCGAGATCCCGCGAAGCGGGACGATGACATTGGATTTGTAATGAGGAGAAGCGATGGCGATGAATTCGGCGTCAATTTGGGGTCGAGGGTTTTTGGCCGTATTGCCGCAAAAGATGTTAAGGATGGCGAAAATAAAACAATTGTTAAAGCGGGCGATATTATCGGGAGAAAGGCGGGATTATTGATTGACGAAAATGGCGCTGCGGAAGTGTCGGTGTATTCGCCCATTACCTGCAAGACCAAATTCGGAATTTGCCAAAAATGCTACGGTTATGATTTAGGGCTTAGAAAGCCGGTAAATATTGGTTCGGCGGTTGGCATTGTTGCCGCGCAGGCCATCGGCGAGCCCGGAACGCAGTTAACTATGAGAACCTTCCATACCGGAGGCGTCGCCTCGGCGGCCGATATCACCGAGGGCTTGCCGCGGGTGCAGGAAATTTTTGAAGCGCGCGTTCCCAAAAATAAAGCGGCGATCTCGGAAATTGACGGTAAGGTTATCGATCTAATTGACAAAGGAAAACAGAAAATAATCAGAATCGCTCCGGACAAGCCGGAGAAGCCCGATGAGGTTATTGAATATAGTGTTTCCGGCGGTAATAGTTTTTGGGTGGCAAAGGGCGATTTGATTACCAAAGGACAACAATTGTCGGAGGGCAGTTTGGAGTTGAAGGAATTATTCGCCGTTTCCGGCATGGAAGCGGCCGCCAATTATATTTTGAACGGAGTCCAGAAGGTCTATGCCATAAACGGTTCCAATATCAATGCCAAGCACATAGAAATTATCATTCGTCAGATGTTCGGCAGAGTTCGCGTTAAAGACCCGGGCGACACCAATTTCACTCCGGGAGATATTTTAGAAAAAGTGACTTTCGCCGAAGAAAATTCCCGCGCTAAAAAAGCGGGTGATAAACCGGCAACTGCCACTCAACTTTTAATGGGCATTACCAAAGTCGCGCTGACCACCGAATCGTGGCTGTCGGCGGCGTCATTTCAGGAAACGGCCAAGGTGCTGGTAAATGCCGCCACCGAAGGCAAATCAGACAAACTTCGCGGCCTCAAAGAAAATGTCATTCTCGGCCGCCTCATCCCCGTCGGCACCGGCTATCGCACTATTGATTCCAGGAATCGATAGTTTTTAGGCGTAAATTGAAAAAATGTGGATAACTTTTAAGATAATTCAGGATAATTTGGGATAATTGACAGAATAGTTTTATAGGTATATATATTTATAAGTGGTTTGTTGTTTAAAAACTGAAGTCCACCAAATTAAATTGATTTTTTAAAGTTGTCACTATCTATATAAAAAACAGGTTTTGTTTAAACCTGTTTTATTTGAGAATTTGATCCTGGTTCAGGATGAACGCTGGCGGCGTGGATAAGGCATGCAAGTCGAGCGGTTCGATTTCGTCGCAAGACGAAATCGAATAGCGGCGAACGAGTTAGTAACACGTAGGAACTTACCCCAAAGACGGGAATAACCCTCCGAAAGGAGGACTAATACCCGATGGCATGAAGGTTAAAATCTTCATTAAAGTCGCAAGACGCTTTGGGAGAGGCCTGCGGGCTATCAGCTAGTTGGTAGGGTAATGGCCTACCAAGGCGATGACGGCTAGGGGGCGCGAGAGCGTGTTCCCCAACGTAAGGGACTGAGACACGGCCCTAACTCCTACGGGAGGCAGCAGTCGAGAATATTTCGCAATGGGCGAAAGCCTGACGAAGCGACACCGCGTGAAGGAAGAAGGCCCTCGGGTCGTAAACTTCTTTTGACAGAGAACAAGCCGCAAGGTTGAGCGTATCTGTAGAATAAGGCGCTGCTAACTTCGTGCCAGCAGCAGCGGTAATACGAAGGCGCCAAGCGTTATCCGGATTTATTGGGCGTAAAGAGTTCAAAGGGGGTCATGTTAGTCCGATGTCAAAGCTCGCAACTCAATTGCGAAAGCGCGTCGGAAACGGCATGACTTGAGGAAATTAGAGGCAAGTAGAACGGCTGGTGTAGGGGTGAAATCCGTTGATATCAGCCGGAATACCAAAGGCGAAGGCATCTTGCTGGAATTTTCCTGACCCTGAAAGAACGAAAGCGTGGGTAGCGAATGGGATTAGATACCCCAGTAGTCCACGCCCTAAACGATGAGTGCTCGCTGTTTGAAGTATCGACCCTTCAAGTGGCTTAGCTAACGCGTTAAGCACTCCGCCTGGGAAGTACGAGCGCAAGCTTAAAACTCAAAGGAATAGACGGGGACTCGCACAAGCGGTGGAGCATGTGGTTCAATTCGACAATAACCGAAAAACCTTACCTGGCCTTGACACTCTAACAATAACCTCGCGAAAGCAAGGTGTGTTCACAAGACGGTTAGAGCAGGTACTGCATGGTTGTCGTCAGCTCGTGCCTTGAGGTGTTCCGTTAAGTCGGGAAACGAGCGCAACCCCTGTTGCCAGTTACAAGTGTCTGGCGATACTGCCCCGAGAGACGGGGAGGAAGGAGGGGACAACGTCAAATCAGCATGGTCCTTTGATGGCCAGGGCTACACACGTGCTACAATGGGAAATACAAAGGGTTGCCAAGCCGTAAGGCGGAGCTAATCCCATCAAAATTTCCCCCAGTTCAGATTGAGGGCTGCAACTTGCCCTCATGAAGATGGAATCGCTAGTAATCGCGGATCAGCATGCCGCGGTGAATACGTTCTCGAGTCTTGTACTCACCGCCCGTCATACCAAGGGAGCCGGGAATGCCTTAATTCTGACTTTATGTCGGACCACGGTAAGCTCGGTAACAAGGGTGAAGTCGTAACAAGGCATCGCTAGCGGAAGCTGGTGATGGATCATCTCCTTTTTAGGGAGTTAAAATCTTTTTTATCTTTAAGATGAGAAAGGCGTCGATGCATTGAGTTTTCGAATTCGAAACTTGATGGAAGCATTGGTCTCGGAGCTTTGATTTGAGACCGGTTATCCGCAAACCTATAGGCGGAAATATAGTGGCAACTTTAAGGAATCAAAAAAGTTAAAATTAAACAAAAATATGATGAATAATTTTGGCGGCATGATGGGGAATTTTTTTCAAAACTGCGGCGGTTCGTGGCTGTTTTTCGGCGGTTTTATGATGATTTTTTGGGTTTTGTTTCAGGCCTTGCTTGGGATTGGAATATTGGTTTTAATCTGGCTCTGGATTAAAAAATTGTTGAAAGAAACCAAATAAAAGCCGGGGCGTGTAGCTCAGTTGGTTAGAGCGCGTCACTGATAATGACGAGGTCCATGGTTCGAATCCATGCACGCCCACAATTTATACGGGGTTTACATTTAAATTCAGATAGGGTAAACTGTGGATAAGTTTTATAATTAAGCAAAAAATATGGATGAAGTAAAAGCATATTGCGTCAGGTGCAGGGACAAGGCGGGCAGGGTTATGAAAGACGCCAAGGAGGTTCCTTTTAAGAGAAAGGGCGGCGCCGAGGGAAGGGCGATGACCGGCACTTGCGAAAAGTGTGGCACCAAAATGTTCAAGATTTTGCCGAGCAAGAAATAAATTTTTGCGCATAAAACAACCCCGCCGCGGCGGGGTTGTTTTATGGTATAAATACAAAGCGGGCCCGTAGCTCAGTGGCAAAGCACCCGGTTTGCATCCGGGAAACGGGGGTTCGATTCCCCCCGGGTCCAAAATGAAACCAGATATTTCAATTTTAGGTGGCAAAGGGGCGTCTTTAGTCGAAATGATTCAAGCGGGCTTTTCCGTTCCGCCGTTTTTTGTTGTTCCGGCCGGTGCTTTGGATGAAAAAGAAATTCTGGCGGAATTTAAAAAACTTAAAACAAAACGCGTTGCCGTTCGTTCTTCGGCGACGGCGGAGGATTCCTTGTCGGCTTCGTGGGCGGGAATGTTAAAAAGTTATTTAAATACGGAAGAAGAAGATCTTATAAAAAATATAGAAAAATGCCGGGTGTCAATAAATTCGCCAAGAGCTATTTCTTATAGAAAACAAAAAGGATTAAACAAACAGAAAATTTCCGTTGCTGTCATAGTTCAAAAAATGATTCAATCGGAAACTTCGGGTGTTTGTTTTACATTCAATCCCGTCACAGGGAATAGAAACGAGATGGTTATTGAAGCCGACCGAGGTTTGGGCGATAAAATTGTCGGCGGCAAAATCACTCCCGTCACTTACACTATAAACAAAAAACTATTGATTCCAGGAATCAATAGTTTTAGAGTAGTTATCCACAGGCAAAAATTAAGCAATCGGCAAATAATAAAACTTGCCGAACTTTGCCAAAAAATAGAAAAGCTTTTCAAATATTCCCAAGACATAGAATGGGCGTTCGCTAAAGGGAAATTTTATATTTTACAAAGTCGACCGATTACGACTTTTGTCGGAAACTGGGGCGCCGGTTTGGATTATTTACTGAAAGATTGTTGGAACGGTTTGGATAAAATTGTGGAAGATAATTTTTACGGCCGACACAATAAAAAACTAATTACTTCCCTATCCGCAAAAGTTTTTTTGGCGTTAAACGAGGCGGTTTTAATTATGAAAAAATACGGCGATTGGGTTAAAAAAGCGAAAGTTATCAAAGAATTCGGCGCTTCGGCAAAATCGTTAAACGCCAGAGTTATTTTTATAGACGCGGTAACACAATTTTTGAGGGAGACCTCAATGGGGGCAGTTAAAATTGTTAAAGTGAATAAGGCGAAAACGACTGATAAAAAAACGGCAACCGAAGACATAAAAGGCGTCGTTGCCAGCGCCGGCAAATTGGTGGCCGTTAACGGAACCGCAAAAATTATTTTTCGCGAAGATGATTTTTCAAAAATCAAAAAAGGTGATATTTTAATAACCAAAGAAACCAGTTCCGATTTTTTGCCGGCCATAATAAAAGCCAAAGCCATTGTTACAGATTTGGGCGGAATATTATGCCACGCGGCAATTGTGGCGCGGGAATTGAAAAAACCCTGTATTGTGGGGACGAAAATCGCCACACAGGTATTGAAAGATGGCGATTCTATTGAAGTAGATTTAAAAAACGGCACGGTTTACAAGCGGTAAAAAGCCGCAAATAAGCCATTTTAAGCGCTATTGACGATAGTGTTGTTTTATGCTATCATTAATATAGTCAATATAGTTCTATAAAAACTACCACCCTTCGGGTGGTCACCCGTAGGGGTGAAAAAATAAAAGAAGGAGGAAGCGAAGAATGGGTCGACAGGATGGAATAACGGAATTTATTTTAACTTTTCACGCGGAAAATCTGGGGAACAGGGACCTAACGCATGAGGCGCTGGGATATCCGATGATAACCAAAAAGGGCGAGGCCGATACGCGCAAAAAAGCGCAAATTCTGCTCCGTGTGGTTAACAGTCTGCCCGCCGGAGGAGTGCTGGCGCTGTGCGGCTTCTCAAAAGCGGTTAGGACCCACTCAACTTTGGCGGTTTACGCCGACGAGCTGAGAAAATTGCTCAACGGCGGGAGAGATATCGTTTTTTTTCAAGACCCAAGCAGCGCGGCCTGCGCCAAAACTATTGGAGACCACATCAAAATCATTCAATGGTTTCCGATGGAAATGAACGAGTTCGTCAGCGAACCGGGGAAGAAAGAAAAAGATATCGCCCTGAATATGCTGTCGGGGCTGGAGAGAATGGAAAATGTTTTCCGATTTTATTTTTCGGGAAGATATCTGACGCTTTTCAGCGTCGGCCATAGCGTTGAACTCGGCGCGCTGGTCGAATTCCTTTCCAAAAAGGGCGCTGAAAAATACAACGCTCGAGTCAGATATTCTTTTATGTAGTAAAAAAAATAAGGGGGCGCAAACGCGCCCCCTTTAAAAGTGCATAACTTTGCTTTTTAACTTGTTGTTTTTTTGTTATCATGAAAGCAATTATTATTAACATTACAAATATGATAGTCACAATACTGTTTGCCGTTTCCGTGATGCTCTCGGGTTTGATTCTGGCGTTGCCGGAAGCGATGGCGTCCATCGCCGGCTATGGCAGCGATCCGTTTGTCATTGGTAGAATCGTAGGTATTTTGACGGTCGTTTTTGAGGGCTGGTGGATTATTAGAAGATTGCAGGCAAAATAAATCCTGCCGGGAAGTTATCCACAACGGTTTTAGCGGAATGATGCTAAAATAATCGAAAAGGTCGGACTTTAATAAAAAATTCCCTTTTAGCGCGCGCCTGCGTTTTATCGGGGCAAAAAAGGGGAATATTATAATTAATAAAAAACAATAAATGTTTGTTCAAACTTGGGCGGATATAATCGCTTTTTCGCTCCAAAATTTGTGGGGAGGATTTCTGGCGTTTTTGCCTAATTTGCTGGGCGCGTTGATAATTCTCATTGTCGGTTTAGTAATAGCGGCCGGCCTTGGCAAGATAGTGGAAAAGTTATTTGACGCTCTCAAAGTGGATAGATTGTTGGAACAGCTTGGCTTAGATAAAATCTTGGATAGAGCGGATATTCGCCTTCATTCAGGGCATTTTCTGGGGGCATTGGTCCAATGGTTTTTCGCCATTGTTACCTTGCTCGCAGTAAGCGATGTTTTGGGGCTGGCGGCGTTTTCCGACTTTTTGCAACAGGTTTTGCTTTATGCGCCGAATATCGCAATTGCCGTATTGATAATGCTGGCGGGAGTGGTGGTGGCGGCGTTCGCTTCCAAATTGGTTAGGGCATCGGTTTTGGCGGCGCGACTTCATTCAGCTCGCTTTTTGGGCGCTTTAACCAAATGGGCGGTCTTGATTTTCGCCTTTTTGGCGACGCTTTCACAACTTGGCATTGCCGGCGCTTTGGTCAATACTTTGATCATGGGCTTTGTGGCGATGTTGGCTTTAGCCGGCGGTTTGGCTTTTGGTCTTGGCGGCCGCGATGCGGCGGCGGCTTGGCTTGAAAAGCTCAAAAGCGAAGTTAGCAAGTAATTTTTTCGGAAATTTCTGAAATAAAAACAACCCTTTTGGGTTGTTTTTATTTTGTGTGGATAACTATCTCAAAACTATTGATTCCTGGAATCAATAGTAATAATATAACAGTATTATGCGCAAAGAACGGTTGGAGACATATGGCATGTATCATATTTTTAATCGCGGGGTGGAAAAAAGAACGATATTTTTAGATGAAAGCGATTATCTCAGGTTTATGACCAATTTAGCAATTTTCAATGATACGAAGTCGGTTTTAAACGCCAAATATCGCATTAAAGAAAGAGAAAAGCCGGACGCCAGAAAACCACTGGTTGACATATTGGCCTATTGCTTAATGCCGAATCATTGTCATTTTTTATTGAGGCAAAAGGAAGATGATGGCATTTCTAAATTTATGAATAAAATTGGCGTGGGTTACGCTAATTATTTTAATTTGAAATATGGAAGAGTGGGATCTTTATTTCAGGGCGCATTTAAATCGGTGTCAGTTAAAGGAGAATCTCAATTTATCTATATACCCTATTATATTCATTTGAATCCATTAGACTTAATAAGCCCGCATTGGAAAGAGCGTGGCATCAAAAAAATGGATAAGGCCTTTGATTTTCTTGCATCATATAAATGGTCAAGTCACAGGGACTATTTAGGCAAGTCGATTTTTTCGGGGGTTGTCAATAAAAAGTATTTAAACGAAATTTTTGTAAATTCAAAAATTTATAAAAATGAATTTAGAAAGTTCATAGAGGATTTTGATTTTTCAGACACATCTCAACTTCTTTTAGACTATTGATTCCAGGAATCAATAGTTTTTAGGCGTAAATTGAAAAACTGTGGATAACTAAAGAGTTTTGGGAAAATTGAGATTGTGGAGTATAATTGAAAAATTATGGAAACGATGAAGTTTGGCGAGCCGGAGGCGAGCCAAGAGGGAGAAAATAGAAAAAATACGGAAAATAATGAACCGGCGCCGAAGGCGCCGGAGCGGAATAATGGTGTAAATAACGACGGAAAAAGAAAAAAGAAGCTGATTGCGGCCGGGGGGATTCTGGTCGTTTTAATTTTGGCAGTCGCCGGATGGCAATATTGGCAATATACCCAGACCCCTTATTATCAGCAGATGAAAGCGGTAAAAATGATTGAAAAATCGCTTAAAGAAAGCGAAAAATGGGGCGGAAAGACGCCGGAAGAAACCGTCGCCTTGTTTACCGATGCCGTTAAAAAAGGCGATTTTGAGCTGGCGGGGAAGTATGGAGATGAAGAAATAAAATCAGAACTTGAACAAATGAAAACTGATGGGAAAATTGAACAGTTAATAAAATGGCTAAAAACTGGAGAACTACGAGAAATCTCAGGATTTGGCGGCAATGATTTTAATATGACGATTAAAGAAAATGGTCAAGAGATTTGGATACTATCAATGCATAAAAGTGATAATGGAATATGGAAAATAGATGAATTTTAATTAATTCAAGTTAATGAAAGCAAGGAATTTAATATCGGTTTTTATCGGAGGAGTCATATTTTTGGCTTCCGGTTTTCTGTTTTCCGGTAAAATTGACGCCTATGACGATCAGACAACGCATCCGGATTTAACCAGAGAAATCATCTCTTTTTACGAACTTTCAACCGGCAAAAAACTTAGCGATGAACAGAAACAGTGGGTTATTCAGGGTTCCATAGACGAGGATTTCGCTCCAAGGTGGTTAAACCATTTTTACGATCCGATATTGGATCGCGGATTAGATACTTCGGTGTTATTTGTCAACGGATATTCGTCTAAAAATTGGGGGCTTTATTCAAAATATCAGTTAGCCAAATTGGGCCAAACGGGAACGATGGGCGTCATAATCGCGGGCAAGTCCGACCCAAGCAGTATGCCGTTTGTTTTTTCTTATGAAGCCGGCATTGAAAGATACGCAAAAAACAGAGAAAAAGACGCCTATTTAACTCTCGGCCACATTCTTCATTTAATTGAGGATTTAACCGTGCCGGAGCACACTCGAAACGATCCTCATCCGGGGTTGAACGACCCCAGTTTTTACGAGAATTGGACGGCGAACAATTCCAGCGGTTTAACCGAGAATCTGGGAAAAAATTTGTTCAATCAGGGCAAAAGACCGATTATCTACGGAGATCTGGGAGCGTATTTTGACAACTTGGCGACCTACACCAACAATCATTTTTTCAGCCCCGATACGATTAATTTGCCGATATATCAAAAGCCCAAAATCGCCTTTGAAGATGGAACTTTCGCCTATGGATATGATGAAAATGGCGAGTTGTTTGATTTGGCAACGGTCATAAGTGATAAAAGTAATAAAAGTTACTGGTTAAAAGATCCACAAATTCTTCAAGAATACTGGGCTCGCCTCTCCCGTCAGGCGGTGATGAACGGCGCGGGGGTGATAAGTTTGTTTCTCGATGACGCCGAGGTGGCGAAAAAAGTGGAATTGGCAAAGCAAAAAGCGAATGAAAACTCTTTAACCGATCAAAATCAGACATTTTTTGGTTTTCTGGCGAGTTTATTTACCGCTTCGGACAGCGGCGGCGCGCAACAGCCGGCAATGACGATAACAAGCGGTGAAGCGCCAACGGCGCCGTCGCAGTTGATACAAATAGCGGAGGTGGCGCCTTCGGCGCCACCTCCATCAGCGCCAGCGCCGGCGCCGAATTCGGCAAATGTTTCGGCAAATGTTTCGGCAAACGAGGAAAAAGCGGGATCTTCTTCGGCAATATCAGCACCAACGGGACAGGGCTCAACGCCAAGCAATGTCGGCACGGGGACGCCGACTTCGCCCACATACACTTACACCGGCGGAGGCGGAGGAGGTAGTTCAAATTCGGTGGCGGTGCAGCAAAATCAGTCGCAAAATAATGGGACAACGGCAACCTCAACGGACAGCGGCGCCGGCATAGTGGCGGGCGACCTTATTATCAACGAAATTATGTATGATTTTGAGGGATCGGACACTTTGAACGGAAAAGACCGAGAATGGGTAGAATTGTATAACAAGAGCGCCAAAAGCATCGATCTGACCGATTGGAAGTTAAACGACGGCGATAACGCCACCAATCACGGCCTTAATGTTCCTCCGAAAAACAACAGCCAGGGCTCGATGATAATGCCCGCCGGCGGATATATCGTTCTGACGGGAGACGCTTGGACTTTCGTGAACGGCAGTTATGCCGGCTACAACGGCGCCGTTATCGACACGGTTATGTCTCTTAAAAATTCCAGTTCAACGGTGAAAATAATCGCGCCGGACGGATTGGTTGTTGATGAAGTCGCCTATTCCAGTTCCTGGGGCGCTAACGGCGACGGAAAAACGCTTGAAAGAAAAACAGCCGGCGGTGGCTCTAATGATTCGGCAAATTGGGCGCCATCATCGGCAAATGGAGGAACTCCCGGGGCGGTAAATAACTATGAAATGGCCGGGGAAGGGGGGCCGGTGGCGACCTCGACGGAAGACAATCTCGGCGCCGGGACGGCCACTTCAACTCCGGAAACCGCTACCTCTACGATTCAAATTACTGGAACCGGATCGGGAACGGACATTGCGGCAACAACAACGATTTCTCAAAACACCACTTGGACGCTATCCGGCAGTCCTTACCGGCTGTTTTTTTACCAGTTTGAACGGCCGACCGTGGCGTCCGGCGCTACCTTAACGATAGAGCCCGGAGTAAAAATCATTCCGCAATACAGCAGTTATACGGCACTGGAAGTTCAGGGGACGCTTAACGCCGTTGGTACCGCCGCCGCGCCGATAATTTTCACCTCGGTAAAAGACGCCGACGGCCTTGCCTCGACAACCCCGCAACAGGGCGACTGGCACAATGTTGTTTTCAGTGCCGGCTCTCAAATCAATCTTGATTATGCGGAATTTCATTACGGCGGTGTGGGAATAATGCGACCGGTTAAAGAAATGGTGAAAATTGTCGGCGCCAAAGTTAACATCAATCATTCCGTTTTTGACAACGCCCAAGGCATCGCCCTGCGCCTGATAGACGCCGACGCCATTGTGGAAAATTCCGTTTTTTCAAATAATTCCTGCGGCATTTCAGTTGATTCTTTGGTCAGGCCGGATCTCGGGACCGACGGCGGCTGCTACGGCGATCACTCCCAGTACTCCACCGCCGCGGCGAAAACAACGCCTCAAATTAGGAACAATCAATTCTTGCGCAATCGGACCATCGGCGTGGAAATTAGAAATGGTTCGACTCCGATCATCGACGGCAACACTTTTACCGATAATTATCTTCCGGCGCGCGTTGAAAGTTCTTATCCGACGATGATGAATTCCATACTTTCCAATTCAAGCACGAGCCCGAACTTTATCGGCGCCATCTCTCTTTCCGGCTATACTCAATGGACGGAAAATTTTACCTTGAGAAAGGACTTGCCCTATCTTTTGCAGAGCAATGGGCCGGCCTGGTCGCCGCATCTTAACGCCGGCGCCACCATGACCGTGGAGCGCGGCGTTATTTTCAAAACCGACCATAACGGCTCGGCCATGTTTATCGACGGTAATTTGATTGTCTCGGGCGCGGTGGAAGATCCGGTCATTTTCACTTCGTTTAAGGATGATTCAGTCGGAGGAGACAGTAATGGAGACGGCGCGGCGAGTACGCCGCGCGACAGGGATTGGAATACCGTCAAAATTGCCAGCACGGGCAGCGGAACTTTTACCAATGCGAATTTCACATACGGCAAACAGGACTACACGACGGAGGGGCCGGAAGTTCAGGAAACGCTCAATGATTTTACGAAACAGTCCCTTGTCACCAACACCATGGGCGCCAGCAGCAAACATTGGCAGGCCCAGAAAAACGGCAATTTTGTCAGGGTTGTTTTTCACGATTTCGCCACGGTAAACCCCCAGAATTTTCCCTACTTGGCGGGCATCAAAAGAGTGAGCGACAACTCGTTTGCCGCCTCCACCACCATAACCAATCTTCAAAATATCGCCACCAAAGAACTGGAAGTTGCCATGTCCGGAAGTTTTGCCAAAGATGAAAGTTATTACGCCATTCTGCAGGTTGTCCCGCCCACCGGCTCCACAGCCGATATAAAAGATGTGTTTCAAATCGGTGTGGACGATTCGCAAATGGTGGCGGTGTCTTTTCACGAATTCGGCCCCAAAAAGATTTTTCATTCGGCAATTTCCGTTGACACCGGCGGAACGGTCGTTGTTCAATAGGGGGCATGGGCACGGACATCTTTAATACCGATTCCGGCAGGAAATTTTTGGCTTTGATAAAAGCCGTTTTCAAGGTGTCCGATCTGATATCCGATCTGGTCATTCGCGAGAAAATAAAGAAGCAAAATTTAAAAATTTACGAAAACTTTATATCGAGCGGTGGCGGGAACAACCATTCCGATTTGCTAAAAAACATTGATGTTCTGCGCGGGTTTTTGTTTCTGGCCGGGCAGATGAATTTGATAAAAGACGAACATCTCAAGGCGTTGGAAAACGGCTTTTTGTTTTTCAAATCCCATATTTCTGCCGCGCCGCCGGCGCCGGCGCCGGCGAAAATAGAGTTGACTGAACGGCAAGAGAAAATAATGAAGTATTTTCAAGAGCATGGGCAAGCCAAATTAGCCGAGTTGACGGAATTTTTACCGAATTTTTCCGAAAGAACCATTCGCAACGAATTATCCGTGCTTATCGGCCTTCGGCAGATTAAAAGAAGCGGCGCCGGCAACGGCAGTTTTTATGAAATGTTTCGGTAATAATGCGGCGATGTTTTAACATCGCGCGAGTTATCCACAATTGTCGATTTGTTTTATATCGGAATGGGGGATATAATTGCTTTTAGGTTATCCACATTCGGGAGTAAATACGGGCATTTGCGTCGGGTGGCGATAGGTGATATTATGTTCCTATTGACCGTTTTGGAGCGATTTGTTATCATTCNNATTATTAACTAATGGAAATTTAAAAAGTTTATTATTAAAAGGAGAAAAATTATGTTTATATCGAAACGAGAATCGCTGCCTATCGGCCTGATCGCAGTTGGCGTAGCGATGGCTTTGGTTCTCAGTTTGTCTTTGGTAGTGCCTAAAGCTGGCGCCGTTACGATTGAAGAATTGTTGGCCCAGATTCAGGCATTGCAAGCCCAGCTCACTACCTTGCAAGGCAGCTCAAGCTCGGGCACGGCAACTGCTTGCACCTTCACCAGGAGTTTGTTTCTTGGCGTTAGGGACGCGCAGGTAAAGTGTTTACAACAGTATCTTAATGGCGCCGGCTACACAGTAGCTGCGAGCGGCGCCGGTTCAGTAGGAAGTGAGACCACTTTCTTCGGTCCAGCGACAAAAGCGGCTGTTGCCAAGTGGCAAGCGGCTAATGCCGTTTCCCCGGCTGCGGGATATTTCGGCGCGATTTCACGAGCGAAATATTCAGCGGTGGCTAGTGTACCCGGTACGCCCGGTATTCCCGGCACTCCGGCTCCGGTCCCAGCGGCTGGCGGTTTGAGCGTTGGCCTATCGGTCACAACTCCAGCTTCAAGATCTATTGTTGTTGGCGCTGCCAATATGCCATTCGGCAAGTGGACTTTTACTGCCGGTTCTGGCGCGGTGACTGTCAACACTTTGAAATTCACCCGTTCGGGCATTTCGGCTGACGCGGAAGTCAGTAATGCCGAACTTTATGATGTGGCTACTGGCGAATATATTGCACAATATACCGGTCTTGGCTCGGGTGTTTTGACATTTGCTAATTCAGGCGGTTTATTCACTGTTAACGCAGGTCAGAGCAAAGAAGTGGAACTTCGCCTCAAGAATTCGGGTTCCAACAACCACACAATGGTTTGGAGCTTGAACGCGGCCGCGGATGTAACCTCAAACGCCACAAGCGTTGCCGGCACATTCCCGATGGCTTCAAACGCAATGACTTTTGTTTCCGTTTCCGATCCGGCAATTGCTACTTTGACCTCAACTGCGGTTACAACCGGTTCAACGGTTAATGCGGGCACGATGGGCTACTTGGCTGGTTCGTTCACCTTGCAAGCCGCGAACAGCGCGGTTTTGCTGGATAGAATTGTTTTAACTCAAAACGGTTCAATTATTTCAGGCACCGATGTTACCAATATTAAGTTGGTAACCACCGGCGGAACTCAAATCGGTTCAACATTACCTAATTTGAAGGCTGACGGCACGGGCACATTTGTGATGTCTCCGGCTTATGAAATTCCTTCGGGCCAGACCATTCAGGTTAATGTCTATGCCGATGTTGTCGCGGGCGTTAACAGAACCTTGATATTCAATGTTCTAAACCTTCGCGATATTCAAGCGAAAGACAAGACATATAGTGTAGGTATCACCCCATCAGCCAGCGTTACTATGACTACGATAACTGTTGGAGCCGGTACTTTGACTTTGACTCTTGACTCATCAAGTCCGACCGGCAATCTCGCTCCCGGACAGACCAATGTAACGGTTGCCAAATTTAAAGTTGTCGCCTATGGCGAACAAATCAAGGTTTTGTATATTCCGTTTAGGATTTATATGACTCCTACGGCTACCGTTCTTAAGGACTTTACCGACGAGATTGACAATATCTACTTAGTTGACGACGCGGGCAACCAAATTGGTACCACCATCACCGCGCCGAGCGCCGCGACAGACGCGAACGGCTATTGGGATGACGCGGAAACAACCGATCCCGATGCCACATTCGGCACTTCGTCTTCAAACATCAATTACCTTATTCCGGCAAATACAACCAGAATCTGGAGTTTGAAGATGGACATTTTGTCAACGGCTGATGGAACGGGTCTTACCGCGAACTTACAGGCCGGCACCAATAACTACCAGGGCCAGATTTCCAATGTCTCAACCGGCGATACAAGCGCGGTTACGGCTAACGCTCTGACCATCGCTTCTAATCCGTTCACGGCGGTAATAAACAGCTCTCTTGGTGTCGGTAACTTAACCAAAGACCAACAAAAGGCAAAGATCGGTTCATTCATGCTATCGGCTTCTTCGGCTGAAGGCATCAATGTTTCAACCATTACTGTTTTATCATCAACGACTTTCCCGTTTGCTAATCTTTTTGTAAAAGTAAATGGCGTTGATTTCGGCTCAGTGACACCAAGTCCAGCTGCCGCTACTAATCACACTTTTGCAGGCACTTCACCGGTTAACATTCCGATTGGCGGCAATGTTGCAGTTGATGTTTATGCCGATGTTCTTTCAGAAGCCACGAATTTGGGTTCCGCTGTATATGTAAAGTTGTATAATGCTTCGGCTGTCGGAGCGACTACTGCCACATCCCAGACATTATATGGCACAGCCGATTCTGCCGCGGTTAGCACAACTAATATCAGCGGTCAGAGGTTTACTGTTAATATTACCGGTGGTACTTTGACGATTGCCAAGGACTCTTCTTCGCCTCCCGCTTATCAGGTGGTTATGGGCAAGACGAATCAAACGCTTGCTATTTGGCGGCTTACCGGCGACACGGTTTCCGACAAGAGTATTACCGATATAACGGTTACTGCCAGTACTTCACTGCCCAGTATCAATTCGTCATTCAGTAATCTTCAGTTCTACAAAGGTGGCGTAGCAGTAACTGGTTCAACGGCTCCTGCCGTCGCTTCCGGTACAACCGGCTGGACTTATACCTTCTCTTTTGCTAACGCGCCGATTGTTGTTCCTGAAAACGGTATCGCGCTTGAGCTTAGAGGCGATGTTGCCAGTTCTGCTTCAGGCGGCTCCACTTCAAATGGTCAGTATATCTTTAGGATTGAAAGTCCGGACGATGTAACCGCGCTGTCTTCTTCGGGTTCGCTATCCGTTACTGTTTCCGGTCCTAACGGCAATACCGGCACCGATGTCAACAAAATAACCGTGTTGAAAACCAAACTTACGGTTACTTCGGATGCAACCGGTATTCTAACTTCTGGTCATGCAGCTGATTCCAATGACACGGTTGCGGTATTCGTGTTTACAGCCGATCCGGCCGCTAGTATTACTATCAACACCGTTGGCATTAAGATGGCCGGCGCTACGCTTGCCACCTTGACATTTAAGCTGATTGATGCTGATACCAATACAGCTTGGGGCTCAACGATATCTGCCGGTCTCGCTCTCGGTTTGTCAACGACAAACGGTACTCCAACTTATGGTACTACTACCGCTTTGTTTAATCCGGCATTCTCTTTATCAGCCGGTGCGACTAAAAGAGTGAAAGTTCAGGCCGATACAACGGGTCTCACAGCTACTACCGGTAGCACCAATGGTACTTTACTTCAGATATCTCTCAACGATGTTACCAGTGGTCGGGCGTCTGTATCCGACGGCACCAATCAGGCCATGATGGCGTGCGCCGCGGAATCCGGTCTGGCTGTCAATACCTGTAATGCTATTGGCTGGAACGATGGCACCACCGGCTCTCTCAATCTTGAGGCCAAGGTCTTGCCGATCTCCGGTCCGTCAATTCGCTACTAATCTTTCTTTCTCGGATTTCCTGCTTGTGACAGGAAGTTCGTGTAAAACTAAAACCCCCGCCAAAGCGGGGGTTTTAGTTTGGCCACACTTATGGTTGCACTGTCGCACTTATCCACAGTTTTCCAATTTACGCCTAAAAACTATTGATTCCAGGAATCAATAGTGGTTCAATAGTGGTTGCATAGCGTGTTTTTTGTTTTTATGATAAATTTGTTCTATGTTCAGAATCGAATTATACCTGCCTAAAATCATAAAATACGGGCTTTACGCTATTTTACTTACGCCTCTGGCATTCTGGCCGAAGGCGCTTTATCCGTTTTTAACGCCAAAATTTATTTTATTCCAAATTTTGATTGAAATTATTTTCGGCGCATGGCTTATTTTGGCGATTTCAAATAAGGAATACCGACCAAAATTCTCATGGCTATTAGCGGCAATTACGGCTTTTTCCGGCATTTCTTTAATTTCTGCCCTGTTCGGCGTTGATTTTGACAGAAGCGTCTGGGGCATCGGCCCGAGAATGACAGGATTATTCGCCGAGTTTCATTTTTTAGTTTGGTTTTTGGTTCTTGTAAGCATATCGAAATCTGGCTTTGATTTTAAAAAATATTTAAATTTTTCTTTCTTTGTCTCTTTGGCGGTGGCTTTAACGGCTTTTTATCAGAATTCCCAATGGGGTTTGGCCTTAGGTTACGGAGTGTTCAGCAACGCGACATTCGCCGCTCCCTATTTCATATTTCATTTTTTCTGGGGCATCTATCAGTTTTCAGTTTTCAGTTTTTCCCGCTTAGCGGGATCCCGCACAGCGGGACAATTTTCAGTTTTAAAAAAATGGCTTTTTGGAATTGGTGGCGCGTTTCTTTTTATTTCAATAATTTTGACTCAAATCAGAGGCGCGATTTTGGGACTTTTAATCGGTATTTTTATTTTCGGCTTGATTTTGATTTTTACCGATATATTAGGCCGTCGTTTTCGAATTTTAGTTTCCGTTTGTTATTTGTTATTTTTTATGGGCCTGTCGGGCATTTGGTATTGGCGCGATAGCCGGTTTATCCAAAATTTCGGTCCGATAAAGAAAATAACCGGCGCTTCGTTATCCGAGACCACCGTTCAGACGCGGCTTTTGGCGTGGCGGACGGCTTGGGAGGGATTTAGAGATAGGCCGTTGCTGGGAGCCGGGCCGGAAAATTTCAATTATCTTTTTAACGCGCGCTATAACCCGAAATTTTTGGGATTTGGAAACGGCGGTTTTGACGAGACCTGGTTTGACAAGCCGCACAACGCCTTCTTGGAAATTCTGACCGAAACCGGCATAACCGGCAGTTTATTGTATATTTTGGTTTGGTTAACGGTTGCTTTAGCGCTTTTTAAATTATTTAGATCCGGCCAAAAATTTTTATCTTTAACTTTATTCTCCGCCTTTATTGCTTATTTTGGCGCGGTATTTTTTTCGTTTGACAGTTTCGGTTCGTGGTTCGGGTTGTATTTGTTTTTAGCGTGTTTAATTTTGCACGATAATTTATTGATTCCGAGAATCGAGGAATCCGTTCCGCCTCGGCGGGACGGAGGAAAGATTCTCGGAATCAATCGTAAATTAGCGCCATTCGTAATTGGTATCGTCGCATTGGTCATCTTTCTTATATACATCAATTATTCAATTTGGCGCGCCAATATGGCCGATGCCGACGCTTTAAGAATTTTTCCGGTTAATACCGCACAAAGCATTGATTCATTCAAGCGGTCTCTGAATTATTTTACTCCTTATGGATCGGAATATCGGTTTGATCTGGCATCTTCCGTTATCGGCGCCACGCAAAAGAATCTCCCCATTCAGGATTTAGAAAATACTTTAAATTTTACTCTCAGCGAAGCCGACAAGGCGCTTGCCGCCCATCCCAAAAACGCCGCTTACTATACCGATATGGCCAAACTTTACAATATTTTGGGCGAAAAGAGCGGCGATTTGTCATTTTTAACTCAAGCGGAAGAATACGGGAAGAAATCCCTGGAACTTAGCCCCGATAGGCAGGAAACCCTGTTTTATCTGGCGCAATCGGCGCTGTTGAAAGGGGATATTGAATTATCGCTTGAATGGACGAAGCAAGCCGTTACCGCTAATTCGGCGATTGGGCAAAGTCATTGGTATTTGGGCCGTTTATACATTATTAAAGGCCAAAAAACAGAAGGAATTGCTGAAATTGAAAGGGCATTGGCCTTGGGTTATAAACCCTTAAATCAAGGTGAAAAAAATATTATAAAAAATCTGGGGATTGAGATAAATTCGCAATAACATTCGTTGGAATAGGATAAATTAAAATAATTCTTCGTTTTTTCGTATCATATCAACTAAACTGAATTTTTCTTTTACAGTTGTTTGGGCGTTTTGGGAGTATTCTTGGGTCATGTCCGGATGGGTCAGCATTTTTTCTATAGCCGATGCCAGAGCTTCCGAATCGGCCGGTTCTACCAGAAGTCCGGACTTTTCGTTTTCAATCATTTCCGGAATGCCGGCGATATTAGTCGCCACAATCGGCACTTCTGCCGCCATCGCCTCCAAAATCGTCCATGGCTGGCCTTCTTTAACGGAAGGCAAGACAAACGCATCGAAGGCCTTGAGATATTTATAGGCATCGGGGACATAGCCGATAAGCGTAATTTTATTTTCCAGATTATTTTTTTTAATTAATTTTTTTAGGATTTCTCTTTCCGGCCCGTCTCCGATAATCACGGCGTTAATATGATTGTCGCTAATTTTTGCCATAGCAAAAATTAGATATATCAACCCCTTATTTTTATAGAGATTGGCGATAGCGCCGACAAGAATAGAATCGGGGATTATGAATTGAGAATTATTAATTTTTGACGCGATAAATTTTCTCGCTTCTTTTTTTGGCAGAAAATTCAAATTATCAAAATCAAGGCTATTGTAAATTACAATTATTTTTTCCGGTTTAATAATGTTATTTTTTATCGCCAATTGCCGGTCGAATTCGGAATTGGTGATAATCAGGTCTTTAAATGGCGCGGATATTTTTTCAGCCCACAAATATACTTTTTTTATCAAAACATTTTTCGGTTCTTTAAATGCCCAACCGCCGATTCGATAAATAATTTTGTTCGGTTTTTTTGTCAGCGCGCGGCAGAAAGCGCCGGCGATCGATCCCGTAAAACCGGCTTCGGAACTTAAAAGATAAAGAATATCCGGCTTGAATTTTATAATTAATCGGAAAATCTCCAAAAATGCCTGTATGTTTTTTATGCCGATGGCGTTAGAAAAATTTTTTATTAAAATCGTCCGAATGTTGCTTTTTTCGAATTTTTCCAACAGTTCTCCTCCTTTGCCAGCCGCCACCAAAAGTTCGTAATTATTTGGGTCCAAGTGCGTTGTAAAGTCATAGAGAAATCGCTGGGCGCCGCCCATTTCCGATTTTGTTATAATAAATAGTATTTTTTTTGGCATAATTTTACACTATTTTTTGGCTTTAATAAGCCAAAAGCCCAAATTGACTGGCCATCCGATTCGTTATATAGTGTATATCATAAAATGAAGGATTCGCAAAAAAAATTAATCTTGATAATAACCCCGCGCAAAAAGGGCGGGCCTTGGCAATGGGGCGCCGATTTGGTTGAGGAATTGAATAAAACTTCGGAATTTAAGGCGGAACATATTTTTAAAATTCGCGATAAACTTTTAAGTCCGTTCAGATTAAAAGCCAGAATCATTCATACAACCAATCCACTGGCCTGGACGGTTTCGGCGAGGCCTCTGATTTTAACCATCCACGGGAAATATTATGGTATTTGGAAATTTTTTTATCGGCTGGGCATTGCCAAAGCATCGACTATTTCGGTTCCTTCAAAATTTCTCAAAACATCATTGGACATTGAGCGCGCCATCGTTATCCCCAATGCCATTGATTTGTCAAAATTTACACAGACCAATATCGCGCAAAGGGATTTTTTTAATATCTTAACGGTCACCAAATTTTGGTTTCCGGGGAAAGCCCGAGGAGTAGCCGAATTAGCGCGCATAATGTTTGATTTGGCGAAAGAATTTGAAAAAAGAATCAATTGGCGCATTGTCGGTTTTGGCCCGTTCTTGGAAGATGTCAAAAAATCGATTAATACGATGGACAAACCGAATAATATTACCGTTCAATGGTTTGGATTTGATTTGCCGCAAAAATATTTCGCCGATTCAGATATTTTTGCGTATTTTTCCCATGAAGATAATATGCCCATTGCCATTATGGAGGCGATGGCGGTGGGTCTGCCGGTCGTGACCAATAAAATAGGCGCCGTTAATGAAATTATCAATTCCGGCAAAGACGGTTTTATTGTCTCGGAGCATCAGGCATATCAAAATACGCTGTTAAAATTAATGAATGATGTTGTTTTAAGGCGCGACATTGGCGCCGCGGCGCGAAAAAAAATTAAAGAAAAATTCAGTTGGCAGACCATTTTGCCGAAGTGGATCGAATTATATAAAAATTTATTAAAATAAATGGCCAGATACTTTTTTAGATTAGACGATATAGCGCCGAATATGAATTGGAATAATTTTAATCGCCTTGTTTTAATTTTTGACAAATATGGCATTAAGCCGCTGCTTGGGGCGATTCCCGATAATCAAGACGAGGAATTGCTAAAATATCCAAATTTTCCCGATTTTTGGCAAGTTGCCAATAATCTTAAAAACAAAGGATATATAATAGCGCAACACGGCTATCAACATCTTTATAAAACTCAAGATGGAGGAATTTTGAGAATAAACAAAAAAGGAGAATTTAGCGGATTGGGTTTTGAAATCCAAAAACAGATGATAAATAGCGGGAAAGATATTGTAAAAGAAAAAATTTGCGAACCAAAAATTTTTATTGCTCCGGCCCACTCTTTTGATAGAAACACGATTGGGGCGTTAAAAATAAATAGTTTTGATTTTATTAGCGACGGTATCGCTCTGTATCCATTCAAAAAATGGGGCATTATTTGGCTGCCCCAAATATTGTGGCGACCTCGCAAAGGATTGTTTGGCAAGGTGACAATCGCGCTTCATCCCAATACCATGACCGGTCAAGATTTCGATGATTTGGAAAAATTTATAAATGAAAATCGAAATAAAATTGGGAATTTTTCAGAATTAATGGGATGGTACGCGCAAAGCGGTTCAATTAAAAGGACGATAACATTTTTTATCAATCAGGCATTCAAAGTAGTTTGGTGGCCAATATTTTGGACTAAATTCAGAATATTAAAATGAAATATCAGGACAAAAATTTTAAATATACCGATGCCGAGGCCTATGACAAAAGAGGCGAATCGTCTATTTTAGAAAATTATGTTTTGGACTTGTGGCAGCCATTTTTGAAAAAAGTTATTGGCAACTTAAGTAATGGCCAAGTTGTTATAGATTTAGGTTGCGGCACCTGCGAATACGCGCAAGCTGCCGGCAATGCCAAAAAAATCTATGCCGTGGATATCGCCGAACCAATGCTGAAAATTTGCCGCGAAAAATTAAGAAATTTTCCGCAAGCGGAGATAATCAATGCGTCGGTTGCCGATGTCAGTTTACCGTTGGCGGATTTAGTTGTCACAATAGGCGTTTGGGAATATGTCCGTCCGGATATTTTGTTTAATAAAATTAAAGAAATAACCCGCAAAGACAGCAAGGTAATTGTGGTTTTCCCCAATATTTACAATGATTTGAATTGGATGAGAAGTTTGGGCAAGATGAAGACGGCCGCTTTAATGCCCGGTGTTGTCAAAAAATTATTCCGAAATGATTTTGTTATGATTGATTCTGCCAGTTTTGGCGCCGTATTTTGGTTTCCGAAAAAACTGCAATTTTTGGCAAAGCCGATTTGGAAATTATGGGATTTACTTTGGAAGCCGTTTCAGAAATTTTTTCCGGCAGGCGTTAATATCTATTATTTGTTTGAACGTAAATGAATATTTGTTTTATAGGAAAACACATTTATCCGAAGGATATTTTTTCAAATGAGCAGGACATGAAGACCTGGCGGTCTTTAGCCGAATATTTTAACCGCCTATTTGTTATTGCCCAATCGCCGGATATATTTTTTCACAGCGTCGGAGAAAAAAATATAAAAATTTATCTGATTCCCAATATTTTCGGTTATTTGGGGTTTATCGGCATCGCCGTAAAAGTAGGCGTTTATTTGCGCTGGAAATACGGTATCGATTGTTTTGACGCTTCGGAAGTGGCGGGCGGAGGATTGGCTGCCACTTTTTTGAAGTTTTTAACCGGCGCAAAATCAGTCATTGAAGTTCAAGGAGAGATTTTCGGTGAAAATTATGAAAACAAGGGCTATAAAAAAACGCTTTTAAAAAAAATCGGGATATTCGTAATGAAAAAAGCCGATCGAATACGAGTTAACAGCGAGGCGGTTTTTCATCAAGTGAGCAGGCAATACATAGAAGAGAAAAAAATTCGCCTCATTCATTTACGCGTCGATTTAGATCTTTTTAATCCGCTATCGATTCTAAGAATCAATAGTGAGAAAAACGACGATAAGATAAAAATCGGATATGTCGGCAGATTGGCGGAAGGCAAAGGACTAGAAGATTTACTGGCGGCGATATCCCAACTTTGCCAAGGCCACGGTAAACGGGCGAATTTTAAAGTTTTAATTTTCGGCGATGGACAGCTTAAAAGCAAGTTGATAAAAATGTCCGAAAATTTAAGGATTCATGATAAAATAGAATGGCGGGGTTTCGTATCATACAATAAGGTTCCGGAAGCGTTATCGCAAATTGATGTGTTTGTTTATCCGTCTTGGCATGAAGGTTTCGGCCGATCCATTATGGAAGCGCTGGCAATGGAAAAAGCGGTAGTGGCGACAAATGTCGGCGGTATTCCGGATTTGATAAAAAACGGAGAAAATGGATTTTTGGTTAATCCGCATAATCCGAAAGAATTAGCCGAAAAAATTTTGGAGCTAATTAATAATCAAGATTTGCGCGCAAAATTTGGGAAAAATGGTCGCCAATATGTCAGTGGAAATTTTGAGTGGAACCATGGCATAAAAAAATTCGCTAATTTATTTTTGGAACTAAAATGAGAATCGCGAGAATAATTGAATATTTTCCGCCTCATATCGGAGGGATGGAGCGGCACGGACTAATTCTTTCTCAAGAACAGATTAAGCTTGGCAATGAAGTTGAAGTTTATATTGGCGTGGGTAGCGATAAATTATTGCCTCGAATTTACAAAATGCCTTTGCAATTTTTACCGCTTTATAATAAAGCGCGCCGCCTCTGGTTTAATGTCTGGGCGTATTTTACGGTTAAAAATAATCATAAAAAAAATCCCTACGATATCATTCATCTTCATGGAGATTTCGTGGAAGCGTTTTTTGGCGGAAAACTGGCTAAAAAACTCAATATTCCCGCTGTCCTGACCATTCATGCGGGTCTTAATAAAAAATTTTTAAAGCCAAAAAACGCCAAATATTTTGATAATATCAAGAAAATCATCTGTGTCAGCCAAGAAATTGCCGGTGACTTAAAAAATATCGGTGTAGCCGATGACAAGCTGGAAATTATTTCCAGTGGTATTTATTTGGACGAGTTTTCCGCCAAAGGCGGATCCGCCTTTGGCGGAAAAAAAGAAAACGGCGGGGTAGATGCCATAAAAAACAATTATTCGGCGCCCATTATAATTTCCGTGGGCGTTTTGAGAAAAAGCAAAGGACAGGTATATCTAATTGAAGCGTTTAATAAATTAAAAAATAGTTTTAGTTCGGCGACTCTTTTGCTAATAGGCGACGGTCCCGATAAAATTGAATTAGAAAAACAAGCCAATGATACAAGCGGGATTTATTTTTTAGGTCGGCAAGAACATAATGATATTATCAAGTATTTGCAGGTTTCTGATATTTTTGTTTCGTCGTCGGCTAACGCTCCAAATGATCGAGAAGGGACCCCCACGGTCATTATGGAAGCGATGGCGGCGGGTTTGCCGGTTGTCGCCACCAAAGTCGGCGGCAATCCAATTTTGATAAAAGATGGCATCAATGGTTTTTTGACAGAGTCGGGCGATTCTTTTGCTATTGCCGCGGCGATTGATAAAATATTAAGTGATGAAGAATTGCGCCAAAAAATTAAAGAACGAAATTTGGAAGATATAAAACAAAAAGATTGGCCGGTAATTGCCAAAAAAATCACCGATGTTTATTTCTGCAAATAATAAAAAAACCTTTTGGCATTGGTGGTTTTTGGCGGCCGCCATTTATCTGATTTTTGCCGTGGTTGTTACTTGGCGTTATGGCATAAGTTTTCTTATGCCCATGGGCGACGATACGGGTCATCATATCCAATTAGCTAAAAATTTAATTGAATATCGAACTTTTTCTTTGGACGGGCTTGATGGTGCATATTCTGTAATGCCGCCGCAGCCGACAAACTTTTTAACGCCCGGTTACGCATTTTGGTTGGCGCTGATATATCTTATTTTTAAGTCCTTTACGCCGGCGATTTTTATCGGCGCGATGGTTTTTGCCTTTTCAGCGCCTTTAACTTATTTTTTGGCTAAGGAAATTACCGAAAATAACAAAATCGCTTTATGGTCGGCTCTTATCTTTATGATAGAGCCGCTGTCGATTTATCATTCCGGCTTGATGTTTACCGAGCAATTGTTCGTGCCTATTTTTTTAGCGGCTTGTTATGGTTTTATAAAATACTTAAACATCGGCGACAGAAAGTTTGTTTTTGGATCTTTATTTATTTTTTCATTGTCAACTCTCATCAGGCCGATTATTTTCTATCTTTTACCCATTTTATCTTTAATAGTTTTTATTAAAGAATCTAAATTTTCCTGGCGTCGCGCCGCAATTTCGGGGATATTATCTTTAATTATCGCCTTTTCATTTGCCGGTGGTTGGCTTATCAGAAACAAAATTGTTTTAAATACCTGGCAAATTTCAAGCAACCAAGGGGCACTTTTGTATGGTTATCATTATGAACTTCTAATGAGAAGTTTAGGACTCAATTCGGAAAGCCCCGATACGGGCAATCTTAATATTTTTTCGGTCGCATATAATAACTTAAAAGGGGAATTTGCAACAGAAAAAATTTTGCAATATCGATGGAGTTATCTAAAACTTCATTTGACCTACATACCCATTTTTTTCTTAAATAATGGTTATAGTGAGTTTTTTAGTCGATTAACCAACGCCATTGAACTTGATAAATATTTTAGACATGATTTGGCATTTGCCTTTTTACAAGGTAATATTCTTAAAGGTGCACTGATGATTTCCGGCGCCCCAAATGAAATTTTTGTTTTAATTGGCGGAATTTTAATTTGGTTTTTAATATTCTCACTGTCCATAGTGGGTTTTTGCGAATTATTTATAAAATTAAAAAGTAATCAAAAAATGATTATAAATATTATTGGCATTATAGTATTGTATTTTGCCGTTATCGTTTCGCCGGGGGTAGTGGCGCGATATCGTTTGCCAATAAATCCTTTTGTTTTTATTTTCTTTGTCAGCGGCTTTTATGCTATTAAAGAAAAAATAAAATTATGGATATAAGCAAAAAAACATTTATTAGGTTTATTATCGGACTAATTTTTTTAAGAATAATTTTGCTTTTTTTAATGATGAACAATGTTCCTTTTACCGATATTCAGTCGGATTGGCGGCCGAATTTTGGCGGCTCCTATTGGCCGGATGAGGAAGTTTTTTTCAATCTGGCAAAATCTATGGCTGATTTTAAGCCGATTATGAGTATTATATATATTGGCTATGCCATATTTTTAGCGCCATTTATATATTTTGTCGGCGCTACCGGCCCGGAAATGATCGCTCAAACAATGGTGATAGTCCAAGGCATTATTCTTTTTTCCGCCGCTCTTATATTGATTGTATTTATTGGAGAAAAATTTTTTAAAAATAAAAAACTAGCGCTGGTAAGCGCCACCTTGTTTCTTATTTATCCTTATTTGATGTTTGCGGTCTGGAAACTTATCGGTCACAAAAATGCCATTCCGACTTTTCACTACCAGATGTGGATTGTCATTTTGTCCGACTATTTATCGGCTCTTTTGGTAGTTTTAACTTTTTGGTTGTTTATTAAATTGATAGAACAATTTGAAGCAATAAATGCTAAGATTTATCATCTTGCTATTGTAATCGGAATTTTTGCCGGAGCGGCAGCTTTGGTAAGACCGCCGAATTTAGCGATACCGGCATTTTTATTTTTTTATCTTTTATACATCAAAAAATTTAAACCAGCGATTATTCTCGGCTTTTCTTCTTTTGCCGCTTATTTGCCGCAACTTATATACAACGCCTATTTTTTTGGTTGGCCATGGGTTTACGGGAATATCGTTCTTGATTCCGGGTTGCAGCAAGGCGGTCCATTTTTTGGTCACTGGGTAAATCCGGCGAATTTTTGGCTGAATTTTAAACATTTTTCACCTAATCACTATTTTATTTTTTTTCTTATTGCAGCCGCTTTTATGGTATCGATTTTTGTTTTAGGTAGGAGACATTTGGTTAAAACCAACAATAAATTTATTACCGTATTTGTTTTTTGGTTTTTGTTTTATGCGCTTTTTTATGGTCAATTTAGCGGTTCCACCAGTCAATTGCGCTATTTTTTGCCCGCCATGCCAGTTTTCATTTACTTTTTTATCGCTGCTATGTTATATTTGCGCGCAAAACTAAAATTTAAAGAAAATTTAACACAAACAAATGTATAAAGAAAAAACAGTTTCAATAGTTTTTGCTACTTATCGTGAAAAAGATTCAATAAGAATGGTTATTGAAAATTTTTTTAATACTGGTTTTGTGGATGAAGTTATAGTTGTTAATAATAATGCCGAACCGGGAACGGTTGAAGAAATACAAAAAACCAAGGCTAGAATGGTTTATGAAAAAAGACAAGGATATGGCCATGCCTTCCAACGGGGCATGGAAGAGGCGAAAGGGGACTATATTTTCCTATGCGAACCGGATGGCACTTACACCGGCAAGGATTTGGAACGGTTTCTGGTCTATGCTCAAGATGGTTTTGAAGCTGTTTTAGGTTCGCGGACCGGTCAAAGCACGAAAATATCCGGAGCTGATATGGATTTTTTAAGAAAATTTGCCAATGTTTTTGAAGCTAAAACCATTGAATATTTATTCAATACCAATTCATTATCGGATATCGGATGCACTTATAAACTTTTTACTAAAGCGGGGATTAATAAAATCGCCCCCTTGTGGCGAACCAGAAACTCTCTTTTTGCCACCGAATTGGTGCTTTTAACCGCTGCCAAGAAAATACATTTCATTGAAATTCCCGTTACATTTAAAAAGCGCGTTGGCACTTCAACTTTTGTAAGCACTTTTGCCAAAATGGCTAAGTGGGGTTTAAGAATCTACGCTTTTATTTTTATTTTTTGGTTTCGCTGGATTTTTAGAAAAATCTTTTCAAAAAACGCATGAATTGTCCCATTTGCGATAATAATGATAGTCGGATAGTAAGATCGTTTTTCCCGAGATTTTATTATTGTCTTAATTGTGAGGGCCATTTTCTCAGGGAAGATTCCGCGCCGGAATATGCCGAAGATTATTACGAACTTGAAAGCCGGAACTTGCTATCTAAATCAATCACAAGAGCGATTCGCGCATTTTTTTTGCGCGCCAGATTTAAAAAAGTTAAATCGATTTTAAAAAATATTCCAAATAGCGTTGTTCTTGATTATGGCTGCGGTCCGGGAAATTTTGTTAAGTACGCCCTTAAAAAAAACCTAAAAATATTCGGTTACGAATCTTCAAAATCGGCTGTCCGCCTTGCGAAAGAAAATTCTCTTCCAGTATACGATTCGGTTGTTATTGCGCAGGGTAAATATGATCTGATTACGTTTTGGGGCAGTTTGGAGCATGCTGATAATCCCAAAGATATCGTTATTAAATGTCGCAATTACTTAAAAGAAGGAGGTAAGCTTCTTATCGCCCTGCAGAATGCCGATAGTTTTGAGGCGCGGCTGGCTAAGGAAAAATGGTTTCATTATGATTATCCTTTTCATCGCATCCAATTTACGCCTACGGCGCTTAAGAAAATACTTGAACAAAACGGCTACGAAGTAAGCTCGTTTGACTTTTTCTTTCCTGAATATACCGTATCCGGATTAATACAAACATTTTTAAATTTTTTATTTCCCAAGAATGCCTTTTACTACGTTGTAAGCAACAGAAGATTAAGCGCCAGCAGCGCTAAAACAATTTTTATCAACCTTTTTTCATTATTATCGCTTCTCGTTTTTTCGCCGATTTTATTATTATTCTTTCTAGTGGCTTTAGTTTTTAAAAAAACAGGAGCCATGGTCGTCCTTGCAAAAAAGGCGTAAATATTGTAAAAACTTACCATGGCTAAGGAGCTTTATAATAAATATTTTGAGACGCATTTCCCGAAAGTAGAATACCGCGACAAAATGTGGCACCCGGTAGTTGAATATTTACAGAAGAAATATGTTCCAAAAAACAGCATAGTGCTGGATTTAGGCGCCGGTTATTGTAATTTTATAAACCATATTGTCGCTAAAGAAAAACATGCCAGTGATATTTCGGAAATTATCAAGCAAAATGCCGAGAAAGACGTAATTTGTCATATTCAAGACTGCGCCGAATTAAGTGATATTTCCGATGAAAAATTTGATATTGTTTTTGAGAGCAACCTTTTGGAACATTTAGATTCCGACCGTATTGAGAAAACACTAAAAGAAATTTTGAGAGTTTTAAAAAAGGGCGGCCGATTTATAGCCATGCAACCGAATTATAAATACTTTTACGCACATTATTTTGACGATTACACTCATAAGACAATTCTTTCCCATGTAAGCTTTGAGAATTTATTGAAAAATTACGGATTTGAAATAGAAAATATAGAACCGAAATTTTTACCGGCGACATTCAAACAAAAATTGCCGAAAATACCATTTTTGGTTAAATTATATCTAAGATCCCCTTGGCGACCGGCAGCCAAGCAAATGCTGGCAGTGGCCAAAAAACCAAATGTATAAAACCAATACTCATTGCCGAATGTGCAAAAGCGAAAATTTAAAGTTGTTTTTTGATTTGGGAGAAACGGCTTTGGCCAATTCTTTCCTGAAAAAAGAAGAACTTAACAACCCCGAATCCAAGTATCCCTTGAGGGTATTTTTTTGCGAAGATTGCGGTTTAAGCCAGCTCGTGGATGTTGTCGACCCTTCGGTTTTATTCAGAAATTATGTTTATTTTTCTTCCGAAATGCCGGTTTTACCGGAACATTTTAAAAACTATGCCGAAGAGGCGGTTAATAATTTCGTAAAATCAAAGAACGGTTTGGTTGTGGAAATCGGCAGTAATGACGGGCTTCTTTTGGGCGCTATTAAAAATTTGGGCGCCAGAGTATTAGGCGTTGACCCTGCCGAAAATATTGCCAAAATTGCTAATGAAAGAGGGGTGGAAACAATTCCGGATTTTTTCAACGAAAAACTTGCCAAAGAAATCAAAGAAAAATATGGGCCAGCAAAAGTGATGATAGGAAATAATGTTGTTGCTCATATTGATAATCATTATGATTTAATCAGCGGCGTCTCGACTCTTCTTGCCGACGGCGGGGTCTTCATGTTTGAAGCGCCGTATCTTGTGGATATGTTTGAAAATTATACTTTTGACACCATTTATCATGAACATCTTTCTTGTCTTTCGGTTAGGCCGCTTGTGAATCTTTTCAAACAATTTGGCATGGAACTTTTTGATGTGAAATTATTCCCCGTTCAAGGAAATTCCATAAGAGGATATGCCGGAAAAACGGGACAGCATGCAATTTCAATGAGAATCGGAGAATTACTAGAAAAAGAAAAATCAATGGGATTAAATGATATTTCAACCTATTTTAAATTAGTAGACGATGTTGATGAAATGAGAAAAAAAGTTTTGACTATTCTTAAAGATTTGAAATTGCAAGGCAAGAAGATTTCCGGTTACGGCGCACCGGCTAAGGGCAATACTTTGCTTAGTTATTATGGTATTGGCGCGGATATTTTGGATTATGTAACCGATGAAACGACAAAAATTAATTTATATACGCCGGGCACTCATATTCCGGTAATAGATATTAAAGATGCCAGGAAAAATCCGCCTGATTATTTTTTGCTTTTAGCTTGGAACTATAAGGATGCCATTTTGAAAAAAGAGGAAGACTTTAGGAAAAATGGCGGAAAATTTATCATGCCGGTCGGTAAAGTGGAGATTTTATAATATGCAACTTTCTTTTAAAAATATTTTGGTTTGCGGCGGGAGCGGATTTATCGGTTCAAATTTCATTCGTTATATTTATAACAAATATCCCGATTGTAAAATATTTAATTTGGACTTGTTAACCTATGCCGGCAATCCGGCAAATCTTGCCGATATTGAAGAAAAAGAAAACAAGAGGAATCCAGCCAATCAAAGATGTCATTTTTTCCGCGGCGATATTTGCGATGGCGCTTTGCTTGCGAATATTTTTGAGAAATATAATTTTGACGCTGTTATTAATTTTGCCGCCGAAAGTCATGTCGATCGTTCTTTCGTGAGTGTTTTTGATTTTATAAGAACGAATGTTGAGGGCGTCAGATCTCTTATAGAAGCTACCAGGAAATATAAAGTTTCCAGATTTGTCCAAATTTCCACGGATGAAATTTACGGATCCGTGCCAGAAGGTTTTTCAACTGAAGACGCGCCTCTTAAACCGTCTAACCCGTATGCCGCTTCCAAGGCCGCTGCTGATTTATTGGTTCAGTCATACATAAAGACGCATCAGGTTCCGGCGCTCATTGTTCGGGGTTCCAATAATTACGGCCCGTTTCAATATCCTGAAAAATTAATTCCTCTGGCGATATCAAATATTATTGAAGGCATTAAGGTGCCGATTCACGGTTCTGGGGAACACCGGCGCACATGGATCCATGTAAATGATTTTTGCTCTGCTATTGACACCGCGCTTCATAAGGCGCCGGATTACAGTATCTATAACGCTTCTGGAGAAGAAAAAACCAATTTGGAAATTCTTGAAATTATAGCTCGGCATCTTAAAAATTCAGAGGATTATAAAGAGCACACCAAAGACAGGCCCGGAGCGGATTTGCGTTATGCCCCGAATTCGTCAAAATTGAAATCAGAATTGGGCTGGCTTCCGCAATATCAAATAGAAAGCAGCATCGGGGAAGTCGTAAATTGGTATTTTAATAATCAAGATTGGTGGAAAAAAATTAAAAATTCGGAAGCTTTTCAATCTCATTATCAAAAACAATCTAAAGCGGAATATTATTGATTATGGATATTAAAGAAAAAATAAATAAAATTCTAGTTACTGGCGGAGCCGGATATATTGGGGCGGTTCTGGTGCCGAAATTATTGAAAAAAGGCTATAAAGTCAGGGTTTTGGATAAAATGATTTTTGGTAACGAGCCGATTAAAGAATTCAAAAATAAAATTGAATTGGTTGTTGGCGATTCCAGGCACGCCGGGCCGGAAATAATGGATGGGATTGACGCTGTGATTCATTTAGCCGGATTCTCAACCGATCCGACTTCGCAATACGATCCTCGCCTTACCGATACGGTAAATCATATCGCCACGGAGCACTTAGCCAAATTGGCTCGGTCTCAAGGAATTAAAAGATTCGTTTACGCCTCTAGCTGTTCGGTTTATTTTACTTTAAACACTCCTTTGGAACCTCCCCTCTATAAAGAAGAGGATCCGATCAATCCTATTTCTGCCTATGCTTTGAGCAAACGCTGTTCGGAACAAATTTTGTATGGGATGATAAATGATGATTTCCAGCCAACAATGTTTCGTAAAGGGACGCTTTATGGCTGGTCGCCGAGAATGCGCTATGACTTGGTTTTCAATGCGTTTGTTAAAGACGCCTTTCATAAAAAACTCTTGACCGTTGACGCCGGCGGAGAAATTTGGCGGCCAATGATAGACATCCAAGATGCGACAGATACTTACATAAATGCCATAGAACTGCCGATTGAAAAGATCGGCGGTAAAATATTTAATGTTGCCCATCAAAATTGGAGCATCGGCAATCTTGCCCGTGAAATCCAGAAAATTTTGAAAGAGAAAAAGGGTATTGATATTGCTTTGGATGTCAAGCCGATAAGTTTGACAAGAAATTACAAGGCGGATACCCAAGCGTTTAATGAGGCCTTTAATTTTAAGCCGAGCCGTTCGTTTGAAGAAGCGGTTTTTGAAATATGGGACCATTTGGAAAACGACTCGAATCACGATTCTAACCATGCGCGGCACTACGGCGATAAATGGTACAAACAATATTTTGAAACCGAAGAAGGTAAGGAATTTAGGCGGCATGCGTAAAGTTTTGATTATCGGCGCCAATGGCCAGTTGGCTTTTGATTTAATTAAAATTTTTGGCGATAGTTATGAAATTATAAAATCTGTTCGCAGTGATTTTGATGTTGCCGATAAAATGGCGGCAGAAAATTTTATAAAAAATTGCGCTCCGGATGTCATAATAAATACCGCTGCCTACCACAAAACCGAGGAATGCGAACTAAATCCCGAAAAAAGTTTTGCCGTTAACGCCATAGGCGCTTTTAATGTTGCAAAGGTGGCAAAAGAAATCGGCGCCAAGGTAATTTTCATAAGCACGGATTATGTTTTTGACGGCACGAAAGAATATTTTGTGGAATCCGATATTCCGAATCCTCTTAATGTCTATGGAGTGTCAAAATTGGCGGGGGAAAATCTAATAAAAATAGCCAATGAGGATTATTATATTATCAGGACAAGCTGGTTGTTTGGAATTCATAAATCTGGTAAGGGCAATAATTTTGTTACTTTAATGCTTGAAAAAGAGAAAAACGGAGAAAACATAAAAGTTGTGGATGACCAGTTCGGTTCGCCGACATATACTTATGATTTGGCGTTAAAAATAAAAGAATTGGTTGATAAAAATGTTTTACCAGGAATGTACCATATAACAAATTCCGGTTCGTGTTCCTGGCATGAATTTACCCAAAAAATATTTGAATTATCAAATCTGAAGCCGAATCTTGAACAAGTTAAATCAGCAGACGGCCCTTCAAAAATAAAAAGACCGAAGTATTCAGTTTTGATAAGTGAAAATATGAAAAAACAGGGGATTGAAAGTTTGAGACCATGGCAGGAGGCACTGGGCGATTTTATGTTAGAATATAATAAGAAATAAATATGCCTCAATTTTACGAATACAGAACTCATTCTGACAACCGCCGAAGTGGTTCTTACGATATTATCCCCGGTATAGAGGGCGACTTTAATTTCACCAAGCATCCGGCCAGTATAATTCCGGAAGAATTGCATATGCACAAAAATCAGACTGATTATTTTATCGTGGTTTCCGGTAAAGTGCTGTTTAGGCTTGTTTCCGATGATGGTGAAGAAGAAAAATTTATAATGACAGATAAAGATAATAAAACTTTAATTATTCAACCGGGAATCTGGCATGGTTACGTGGCGCTTGAACCGTCATGCATGGCTTTTTATTTAAGCCATAAGTTTGATTCTTCCGACGAGTTCAGAAAAAAAACCGACCCGTCAGAATGGAAATTGTCAAAATGATGATAGAAAAATTAAAAGAACATAAAATAGAAATTTTGTGTCTAGCCGTTATTTTATTGTTGGCTAGTTTTTTTTATTTTTATAATATCACCCAAAAAGGATTTTTTGACCATGACGAAGCTTGGTTTTCTTTGACCGGCAATACTTACGCCGCCGCCCCAAAGATTTTAATAAACCATATTTTACATCCGCAAATAAGCGTTGAAGACCTTATTGCGCAATATATACCCGGCCATATCTTGTTTGGCACCTCTTTCAGACCATTTTTTATTTTTGTGAATGCGCTGGGGATATCAATTTTTGGCTACCATGATTATTCTATCTTTATACTCAATAGTATTATCGGACTTGTTTCTCTTTTGGTTTTGTATTATCTGGCGAAATCAATAACAAAAAACAACATTCAAGCGCTATTAGCCGCGTTTTTATTGGCGATTTCAGGATATCAGATTTTTTTCGCAAGAAGCGGCCTTGCTCAAGTATTGGTTGGTTTTTTGTTAATTTTGGGCGCGATATTTTACGTCAAAACTCTGAATGTCCCCGCTGGTTCTGGTCAGGAAAACTATAAAAATCTTTTATGGGCGGGATTTTTTTGGGGCATAATGTCCGTTTCCCACTACAGTATTATTGTAATTTTATTGTTGATTCTGGTTTTTGAAATTGCATTCACTCGCTTTTATCTTAAGCAAAAAATATCAGTTGCCGTTAAGCGGCTTTTGTGTCTCTTTTTGCCGATAGCGCTGATGCTATTAGGGATGCAGGCAATCTCTTTTTTGCGAAATTACGCCCTTGACGAAATAGGGTATCCCGGAAAACCCATGCTTTATTTTGAAGAATTTTTTTATCATTTTAATTCAGTAAGTGGCACGGGGTTTAGCTTTAAAAGCGTCGATTTAATTTTTTATGTTAAATTATTGCGCGACCTCAATGGCTGGCTCTACACACTGTTATTTTTAATCAGCCCGATTATTTTCTTTTATAAGAGATGGTATAAAAATCCTTCGCTGTTTTTTGTTTTTTTTATCGCTTGGGGATTTTTTTCCAGTTTCAGCATTATTGCGTTTAAAGGTACTAGAAATTTGGCCTTGATAGACGTTCTTATAAGTTTTATTTCGGCTTTGGTTTTGTATGAGTTATTTAAATTTTATCAAACCAGATATTATCGGATTTTAATCATAGTTTTCGTTGTGGGTCTCTTAGTCAGCCAGTTGCGGATTGATTGGCAAATCATCAATTTAAAAAGCGGCTATAAAGAAGTGGCGCGATATATTACGGAAAATAATATACCGACCGAGGATGTTTACGGCGAAAATTGGCCGATACTAGCTTTTTATTTAAATAAAAAAGTCCAAATTCTTGATAGAAATCCGCGCATAGCATATTACGCATTTGATTGGCTTGTGAAAAGTGAAAAAGAAAAGGAATTTTTTTACGACCTTCAGCGCAGGGGAAAAGTTATAGCGACGTTCGATAATCCGCCTGCGAATACATCAGCCGTGCTCGGCGAAAACGTTATTGTGCCTAAAGAAGATTTTAACAAGATAAAGATTTATAAAGTGGTGCAATACTAAACAAATTCGGCAAAAATGAAAATTCTCGTTATTACTCAAAAATATGACATTAATGATTCCAATCTTGGCGTTTTTATTGATTGGTGGGACCGATTGGCGGATAAAATGGAAAAAGTCTATATTTTGGCGCTTGAAAAACAATCGGAACCGACATTGTCTAATATGGAAGTTATAAGCATGGGGAAGGAAAAAGGCGCGGGATTTTTTAGAAAAGTTTGGGGTTTTTATGCCGGATTATTTAAAACTATTGGCAAAACAGATGCGATTTTAGTCCATATGATTCCGAAATATGTCATTTTAGCGGCGCCGGTGGCATTTTTTTATAAAAAACCAATATACATGTGGTATACAGGGGTGTCGGTTCACTGGCAGTTGCGCCTTGCGGTTATTTTCTGTAAAAAAGTTTTTACCGCCCATGAAGCGGGGATGCGCGTTAATACGAAAAAAAGAATTATTATTGGTCATGGAATAGACACGCAGAAATTTTCAATTTCTAATTTTCAATTTTCAAATAATAAAGATGAAATTACGATTTTATCTGTGGGGAGAATCACGCCAACCAAAGGGCACGATTTTGTTATACGCGCTGTAGCGGATTTAATAAAATCCGGTTACAATCTCAAACTAAAAATAATCGGCGGGATAATCCAAAATTACCACAAAGAATATTCGGAATCTTTAAAAACATTGGCCAAGAATTTACAGGCAGAAAAAAGCATAGAATTTTTAGGTCCAGTTTCTTACAAAGATATGCCGAGTTATTTTCAAAAAGCCGATATTTTGATTAATGCCGTAACTTTCGGCGGGTTGGATAAAGTTGTGCTGGAAGCCATGGCCTCGGGCGTCATTCCGCTGACTTCTAACAGCGCGTTTCTTACGGTATTCTCGGAAGAGACGGCGCGGGATTTTGTTTTTAAAGCCGGAGACGGGGAGGATTTAAAAATAAAATTAAGGCATATTCTTGATGGAAAGATTTACTTTGATCAAAATCTATGCTCTGCTTTAAGAGATATAGTTGTTAAGAATCACAATCTTGATAATTTAATTGAGCGGATAGTAAAGGAGGTGGCAAATGATTGATTATTTTTCGCAAAATTACAGCGATAAAAGGCGCTGGATGAGTTATTGGCATCAGATTCGGGAGATTTTAAGTTTCAAGCCCGAAAATGTTTTGATTATCGGCAAGGGCGATGGTTTAATCGCGGAATACCTGAAACTAAAAAACATTAAAATCATTACCCTTGACATTGATGAAAATATAAAACCGGATATTGTCGCTTCGGTTATAAAAATGCCTTTTAATGATAATGAATTTGACGCTGTCTTATGCGCGCAGGTGCTGGAGCATTTGCCTTACGAGGACTTCGGAAAGGCGACTCTCGAAATAAAAAGAGTGGCAAAAAAAGGCGCGGTTATTTCTCTGCCTCATTTCGGCCCGGCAATCAGGATTTTTTTAAAAATCCCATTTTTGCCGGAGTTAAAATTAAGCATAAAATTGCCCTATCCGATAAAGCATCGATTCAAAGGAGAGCATTATTGGGAAATAGGCAAAAGAAATTATCCATTGAAATTAATCAAATCGGAAATGATAAAATCGGGCTTTTCCATAAAAAAAGATTATATCGTTTTTGAAAATCCGGCGCACCATTTTTTTATTTTGAAAAAATAAAATGAAAATAATTTACATAAGCAATTCCCGAATTCCCACAGAGAAAGCCAATGGGTTTCAAATTATGAAGATGTGCGAGGCATTTTCCAACGCCGGCGCCAAAGTGGAACTCTGGATTCCTAAAAGATTCAACCGGATTAAAGAAGATCCGTTTTCCTATTACAATGTTGGGAAGATATTCGATATAAAAAAAATTTCGGTTATAGATACCATTCCTTTGGAAAAATTTTTTGGATCGATTGCCGGTTTGGCGGAATCGATATCGTTTTCAATTTTTGTTTTGTTTCATATTCTGAAAAGAGAGCAAAAAAATCTAATTTATTCTCGTGATCAATTTATTTGTTGGTTTTTAAGTTTTTTTAACGAGAAATTTGTATATGAAATTCACAGTTTCCCAAAAAATTTTAGATTATACAAAAGATTATGGAGGAAAACGCATTGCGTAGTGGCGATAACTCAAGGACTGAAAAGCCTTCTTATTGAACATGGGATAGATTCGGGGAAAATACTGGTCGCGTCCGATGGAGTTGATTTGGAATTTTTTAATTCCGTCAATCAACCCAAAGAAGATATCAGAATCGAATTGAATCTTCCGGCGGGTGATTTTTTAGTGGGGTATGTCGGTAAATTTAAAACATTAGGCATGGAAAAAGGCATAAAAACAATGATTTCGGCCATACCTCTTTTGGGTAAAGAAATCAAAATAGTTTTTGTCGGCGCCGAAGAATCCGAGATAAAAGAATATAAAAATATGGCCAATCGCCTCAACGCGCTTTCGCAATGTCTGATTATTAATAATCAGCCGTATTTAAAAGCCGTAAAATATATGAAAGCCATGGACGCGCTTGTCATACCGTTTCCCAACGCGCCTCATTATGCTTTTTACGCTTCACCGCTTAAACTTTTTGAATATATGGCGGCGGGGAGGCCGATTATCGCTTCCGACCTGCCCGCTCTAAGGGAGATTTTGAACGACAAAAACGCTCTCTTTTTTAAGCCGGAAGATGTGGATGATTTGGCGCGCGCCGTTAAAATGCTGAAATTAAGCCAAACTCTTTGTTATCATTTAAGTGGGCAAGCGTTTTCCGATGTCAAAAATTATACTTGGGGAGCAAGAGCCAAAAAAATTTTAAATTTTCTGCCATGAAAAATATTATAGTTCTTCCGACATACAATGAAAAAGAGAATGTCGCTCTCTTGGTGAAAGAAATATTCTTATCGCTTCCCGATATCGATATAATGGTGGTCGATGACAATTCGCCCGATGGCACCGCGGCAGAAGTTGAGAACTTGATGATTCAATATGCCAATCTTTCTATTTTGAAACGGCCGATAAAAGACGGTTTGGGCAGAGCATATATTGACGGCTTTAAAAAATTGCTTGTTCGTGAAGATATAGAAAATGTTATTACAATGGACTCGGATTTTTCTCATAATCCTAAATATTTACCCCAAATGCTTGAAGAAGCAAAAAGTCATGATTTGGTTGTTGGCTCCAGGTATATTAAAGGCGGGGGGATAACCAATTGGGAATTATGGCGCCGGTTTTTAAGCAAAGGAGGCAATTTTTATGTTGGAATGCTGCTCGGGAAAAAAATCAACGACTGGTCATCGGGTTTTAATTGTATAAGAATTTCCGCTTTAAGAAAAATTAATCTGGATGGAATTGAATTTTACGGATACGCTTTTCTTAGCTGTCTCAAGTATTTTTTAGTAAAAGCGGGTGCACAAGCCAAGGAAATCCCGATAATTTTTGAAGAAAGAAGAAAAGGCAAGTCGAAAATGTCGGGAAGTATAATCCGTGAAGGACTTATAGCGCCATGGAAAATATTATTTACAAAATAAAACATCATTGGGTGGCAATCAGCGTTGCGATTATTCTTGGCGTCACGATGATTGCCCCAATTTTTTATTTTCAAGCAAAACTCAACGAAAATTTTAGAGGAATCCCACCGAAAGTTGTAAATGATGTAGATTTTTATTACGCGCGCATCAAAGATGTTGTCGATGGGCATTCATTTTTAAGCAATGCTTATTTATTTGAACATAAAAACGGCCTGCCCCAACAAGTATTTTTCGCGGAATGGCTTTTAGCTCAACCGATAAAAATATTTAATCTGAATATCAACATCGTCCATCTTATCTATAATTTTTTATTGCCGGCGGTTGCTTTCATTCTAACTTATTTAGCGCTGTTTCTGATTTCAAAATCGCGATTTTGGTCAACAAGTTTATCCGTTTTTTTGTTTTTCGGACTATATTTATTATCTTTTATCCGGCCGGTAAGCCCGCAATTTAATTTTATTTTTTGGTTGACGCAGTTTATATTTCTTTGGCTGCTCATAATGGAGCAGAAAAAAAGGTGGGTTTGGTTCTCGGCGATTAATTTTGGTCTGCTTTTTTACATTTATCCTTACTATTGGACTTTTTATCTGATTTTTTTCGGTATTTTAACGGCTGTTTATTTTTGGAAAAACAAGGAACTTGCTCTCAGGATTGCCATCATTGCCGCTGGCGGGCTTATCTTGGCTATCCCGTATTTTTATTTTAATTACTTATCGGCGCGATTGCCTTATTATACCGAAACATTGACGCGCCTGGGAATGATTTATTCCCATTTCCCGTCAGGATTCAGGATAATATTTTGGAGCGCGTTAGGTTTTGTGGTTTTTGGCTGGTTTTTATGGCGCAAAATTATTACTTGGGACGCTAAAACACAATTTTTTATTTCAGGCATTATGGCGAGTATTATCGCAGTAAATCAGCATATTATAACCGGAAAAAATTTTGAATTTTCCAGCCATTATGATATGTCGGCCATGTTTTTTTTGATATTTGTCGCAGCTTATTTGATAAGCCAGTATAGTGCCAATTTAAAAATAATCTTAGGTATTGTCGTTTTTGTTTTTTCTATTTTAGGCATTAAAAATTATTCTGAGAGAGTTTTTGTCATTGATAAAAATGTCGTTTACCGGCAAAATTATGTGCCAATTTTTGATTGGCTTAGTAAAAACACCGAAAAAGACTCCGTAGTATACGCTAATATTGATATATCGGGACTAATTTCGGTTTATACTGCCAATAATATTTTTTATGTGCGTGAGGCTAATCTCTTTTTTATCTCCGACGCGGAAGTTTTGGACAGGTTTATTCTGAATAGTTTTTTCGAAAAATTTAATGAGGATTTCATCATTAATAATGACAGGTCAATTTACGGCGTCAGATATATCGATGCGTTTGGGCATACGGTTCAAGCCAATAAATTACTCCGCCTTTTGGGCTTAAAATTAAAACCGGAAGTATATTTGCCGGAAGAAGCGATTGAAAAAGTTATAACGCGAGCCAAAGAGCTTCAAAAAAACGATTTCATAGATGAATTGAAAAAATTCCGTGTTGATTACTTGATTTGGGATAAAAACAAAAATCCAAATTGGAAAATCAATGCTAAAAATTTTAAGCCCGTTTTTAAAAGCGACAATCTGATTATTTTTAAATTTTTAAGTTCATGAATAAAAATAAACGGATTATTTTAATTTTTTTTATCGCCGTTTTGTCGGGGATTTTTTGGAATCAAAAAATGTTCGGTCAGTCGATTAGTTCCGATCAGCTAGGCTACGACGGTATTGCCATGGATATATTGAACAATGGGCAATTTACTGATTATGGGCAGCAAACATTCAGAGAACCTGGTTATTCTTTGTTTTTAGCTTTAATTTACAAAATTTTTGGTCACAATTATGATGCCGTCAGATTTATCCAGATTATTCTTTTTGGATTATTAGCCGTTATTATTTATCTTCTGGCCAAAGATGTCTTTGGCCAGAAGATTGCGATTTTTTCAAGTTTAGGCACAGCGCTTTTTTACGGCCTTGCCAATCAGGCCGGTTTAATTATGACCGAACTTTTATTCGCATTTCTAATTTGTCTTTTCATATTTTTCGCTTATAAGACATCCGCGGAGAACGGCAATAAATGGCTGATGTTTTCCGCGCTGGTTTTAGGGGTCGCGACTCTGGTTCGGGGCGTGGCCGAGTTTTTCTTCTTTTTTGCGATAGTTAATTTTTTCATCATTTTTAGAAGAAAAATTTCATATAAAAAGATTTTTGCCAAAATTATAATTTTCACGGTTTGTTTTTTTGTCGTTTTAACGCCATGGCTCGTCAAAAATAAATTTCGGAACGGCATTTCCGTTTCGCCGCTGATCGGCCATTTTCTGCTGCTGCAGACCGAACGAATGAAGGCGCTATACCCCCGCTACGCCGGCCATTTTGCGGGGTATTTACTAGGTTATTATACCGCGGAACAATTGGGAATTTACGGTGGCTCGATCGACGATAAATATATTTCCCATTTTGAAGAGCCGATTCAGTTAAGAACTGAAGAATTTATTGCCGCCGGTTATGATTATGAAGATATCAGTAATATTTTTACCAAAGAAGCTTTGCCTAAAATCGCCAGGCATCCGATACAATTTTTATCCGTGTCGGTATTGAATTTCGTCAATTTTAATAGTCCGATTTTAATGCGCGGTCCGCTGTGGCAGAACGCGGCCGATCTTTATCCCCAATTCGCCGACGGCCGCCATCCGGAGATCCCCAGTTATCTTAAATTGATCATTGTTTTAACTCCGCGCCTGTTGTGGTTTTTATTATTCTTTTTCGTGATAAAGGCGGTAATAAAAAACATTTGCAATTGGAATAAAATTAGCTGGATCATTTTGATAATAGCTTATTTCAATATTATGTACGGCGTTTCTTCCGGCCTTAATCGTTACGCCTTGCCGATTTATCCTTTTTATGTTATTCTGGCGGTTATTGGAATTTCAATCTTGTGGCAAAAAATCAAAGAAAAAAAATCGCTTTTATCACGGGAATAACCGGCCAAGACGGCTCGTATTTAGCTGAACTTTTGTTGAAAAAAAAATATGAAGTTCACGGTTTAATCCGCCGTTCCAGCGTTTTTAACGCACAGAGAATAAATCATCTTGAATTATTCCTGCACTACGGCGATCTGGCGGATTCAGGTTCCTTGGAGGCCGTTTTATCCAAAGTTAAGCCGGATGAAATTTATAATTTAGCCGCTCAATCTCATGTTCAAATCAGTTTTGAAATTCCCGAGTATACCGCCGATGTTACGGGACTTGGGGTTTTGAGATTGCTTGAAGCGATGCGGAGGCACTGTCCAAGAGCCAAATTTTATCAAGCGTCATCGTCGGAAATGTTTGGCGCCGTTAAAGAAACGCCGCAAAATGAAAACACGCCTTTTAACGCCCAAAGCCCGTATGGCATTGCCAAGGTTTTCGCCCATGAGTCGGTTGGCTGCTACCGCGACGCCTACGGTTTGTTTGCCTGCTGCGGGGTTTCATTTAACCACGAAAGTCCGCGGCGTGGAGAGAATTTTGTGACGCGAAAAATCACTAAAAGCATCGCCGGAATAAAAGCTGGGATTCAAGATGAAATTTTTTTGGGGAACTTGGATGCCAAACGCGACTGGGGTTTCGCGCCCGAATTCGCGGAAGCGATGTGGCTGATGCTCCAGCAGGAAAAACCGGATGATTTTGTTATCGCTACCGGCGAAGTCCATACAGTCAGAGAGTTTGTTAAAGCCGCTTTTAACTGCGCCGGAATCAAGAATTGGAAAAAATATATTGAAATAGATCCGCGGTTTTATCGTCCGAACGAAGTTAATGTCTTACAGGGGGACGCCTCAAAAGCCAGAAAAATTTTGGGCTGGAAGCCGCGAGTTACTTTTAAAGAATTGGTCGAAATAATGATGAAGGAAGAATTAAAAAATGAAAATCTGTTATCTGGTTGATAACATGGAGCCCAAGCATGGCGGGGGAAGATATGCCGGCGATTTGATCGCCGCAGTTAAAGAAAGGGGTTATGATGCCGGCATTTTAGAGGTAAATTCAATTTTAGACGCCGTTAAAGTCAGAAAATATTGCAAGAATTGCGATATTATCCACGCTATAGACGGCTATCCCTATGGAGTTGTCGCCGCGCTGGCCAATTTCGGATTGAACAAAAAAATTGTCATTACGGTCCAAGGCACTTACGCGGTGGCGCCGCTATACAGGTTCGGCAAAGCGGCGTTTGTCAAATGGGCGTATAGAAAAGCCGATAAGATTATTGCCATAAGCCGATATACCAAAAGAGAAATTTTAAAAAAAATTAATATCCAAAATATTGAAGTTATTAACCACGGAGTTTATTTTAATGAATTTTATAAAGAGCCCATGGAATCGGAAGAAAAATTTATTTTAAGCGTCGGAGGTTTGAAGTATCGCAAGGGGTATCATATTTCCATTCCGGCTTTTGCGCTGGCCAAAAAAGAAATTCCGGATTTAAAATATAAAATAATCAGCGGCTACAAAGACGAAGCGTATTTTGATGAATTAAAAAAAATAGCGATGCGATGCGGAGTTGAGAAGGATATTGAATTTTTAAGCGGTTTAAGCGACGAATCGAGGAATAATTTATATAGGAAGGCAAAACTTTTTATTTTAACCTCGGTAAACGAAAATCATCATTTTGAAGGGTTCGGCCTGGTATTTCTGGAAGCGGCCGCGGCGGGATTGCCGGTTATTGGGACGCTTGAAAACGGCATTGAAGACGCCGTAAAAAATAATTTTAACGGCACTTTAGTTTCTCAAAACGATATTAAAGCGACGGCCGAGGCGCTGTTAAAGATATTAAAAGATGAACAATGGCGCAAAGAATTGTCGCTTAATTCATTTTCCTGGGCGAAAGACAACGATTGGAGCCGAGTATGGCCCAAATATATCGAAATATATCGAAATTTCGCCTAATTTTATGTCAAAAAATTTTGCAAAATATTTTCAAAAAATAAAATGGGATGTATTGGCAAGAATTAAACCCAATTATTTTATTTACTCCGATATAAAAAACAACGACGAAAGCAAATATATAAACAGCGGGCGAGAAGATGTCCAGAGGTTGATAATCAATGACGATATCTTGAAATCAAAAATTAATTTCAGCAACTCTTCCATATTGGAAATAGGATGCGGCAACGGCAGAATGTCTCAATTTCTCAGCGAAAATTTTAAAAAAGTATATGCGGTTGACATTTCTCCCCGCATGATTGGTTTGGCGCGGCAGAGATTAGAAAGTTTTGAAAATATAGAATTTTTAACCACCAATGGCAGCAAGCTGCCCATCCAAAACAACGCCGTTGATTTTGTTTTTTCGTATATTGTTTTTCAGCACTTTCCGAATCTTTGGATGGTTGAAAGAAACCTTAGAGAAATAAAAAGAGTTTTAAAAGACGATGGGATAGCCAAAATACAATTTCGCGGAAAAATTTCCTCGGGAGGAATATTTAGAATGTTCAAATGGTATTATGGCGTATTTTTTTCCGAAAAAGAACTAAACAATATCTTAGTGAGAAATGAGTTGAGGCCGTTAAAAATTTACAAGGGAAACGAAAAAGAATTGTGGGCGATATTCGGGAAATAGAAACTGCCCGTTTTGAAAAGTATTGACTATCATCATGGATTGTTATAGCATGATCGAAATCTAAAAAGTTGTTTAACATTTTTTAAAGGAGGGGAGTTGATGAAGTTGATGAAAAAGAAAGCAAATGAAAGCGTAATAGGGTATGCCTATGTTTGCGCCGATTTATTGCATGCCGGTCACCTTGATCATTTGGAGTTCTGTAAAAAATTTTGCGATAAATTGATAGTGGGGGTTCTTACCGATAATGCGGTAATGGAAAAAAAGCCAAGACCAATTTTTGGTTTTGAAGAACGATTGCGGCTGGTTCAGGCCTTGAAGTGCGTGGATATTGCCGTACCTCAAGAAACCTACTCGCCGCTTAATAACGCGCCCGTTATGGCGGATATTTTATTTGAAAGCGCCGATCATGGAGAAGGGGCGCTTGAAGAAGCGAAACGGGTTATGAGGGATATAGGCAAAAAGGTAATTGTTGACATATTTCGCCCTCGTCACAATAGACGACCGTCAAGCACCGCGATTAAGACCAAAATCAAAAAAGAGTGGCAAAAATAAATAATGGAGGTTTTGTTAGATGGGGACAAGCATGCAAAAGTGGCAGAAAAGGATTTTATTTATTTCGTGGATTACCTATGCCAGTTTTTATTTGTTAAGAGTTAACATTGCCGTGGCGATTCCCGGAATTTTGAGTGAATTTGGCATTTCAAAGACCGCCATGGGCGGAGTATTGACGGCCTTATTCGCGGCTTATGCCTTCGGGCAATTTGTAAACGGTACCATGGGGGATAAATTTGGAGCCAGGAGGATGGTAACAATTGGTTTACTGTCATCTGCTATTCTGAATATTGTCTTTGGGTTTACCCAGGGTTTTCTAATTGCGATGGTGGCTGTTTGGGGATTAAATGGTTTTTTCCAAGCCATGGGCTGGGGTCCGATTGTGAAAACAGTGGCTTGTTGGTTTCCGCCTCAAAAGAGGGGAATGGCCTCGGGTATTTTGGGGACTTCCTACATTCTGGGCAGTTCCATTTCTTTGCTTTTGGCCGGTTTTATCGCGGGTCATTTTGGCTGGCGCTGGGTTTTTTGGTTTCCCGCCATCATTACTATTATCGGCGCGCTTCATTGGGCGCTAAGAATCAGAAATGGTTGTGAGAACGAAGGATTTGAGACCGTCGAGAGAATTGACGCGGCGTTAAAATATGCGGGCATTAAACATTCTCTCGGCATAATTCTTAAAGATAAAAAAGTATGGTTTGCTAGTTTATGTTTATTTGGTCTTAATATCGTGCGTTATGGTTTTTTAGATTGGGCTCCGACTTATTTTTTCGAGGTTCAAAAAGCGAGTATTTCCATAGCCGCTTACAAAACCTTGATTTTTCCCATAGCGGGCGCGGTCGGCGCTTTAAGTTCCGGTTGGCTTGCCGAAAAAGTGTTTAAACAAAAAAAGGCGATAGTAGCCGCTATTATGTTGCTGATGTTGGCGGCAGCGATTTGGTTTTTTGTTAAAATTCCCGTCGGGAATTGGGTTTTGAGCCTTGTTGTTTTAGCTATTATCGGTTTTTTGACTTTCGGTCCCCACATGATGATAGTGACTATTTTGCCGATGGATTTAGGCACAAAAGAGCGGGCATCATCCGTTGCCGGGTTCATAGACGGCTGGGGGTATATTGGCGCCGCCTTGACGGGCGTGGGGACGGGATTTTTGTTGGATCATTTTGGCTGGCATACCGCTTTTTATTTTTGGATATCGGGCGCGATTATTGCCGCCGCGTCGGTGGGGTATGTAATGGCGAGTTTAAAGAAAAAAATTTGATTGATTTATTCAGAAACCTCGATATCAATATCGAGGTTTTATTTTTTTAGGTTGATTTTTAGAAAAAATAGATATATAACAATGTAAACTCCATGCATGAGAATAAACAAATTATCATAGACGGCTGGCGCGTTTATGATTTGCCGGTTGAATATAGCGACGCCGATTATGAAGAAGCGCGGGTTGAAATAACCAATCAAGTCCGCAATACCCCGGGGCTTATCGCCTTGTTTGAATATGGCTGTATTCCTTTTCCCGGAATATCGGATATGGATTTTTGGGCGGTATTTTCGGATGATGCGGGAAAAATGGGGCTTCCTTTACAACCTGCGCTTTCCGAAAAAACCAAATATTTAATGAGCCACCAAATCACGCTTTTTGCGGAAAAACATTATCGAAAAATGCTTTACTTTGATCCTTGGACGACTTATGCCTGGCCCAATGGCCAAAGATTATTATATAAATCGGATGGTATTGAAAGGGATTTAAATTTTGAAAATATAAAATTTACCAAAGAGGAAAGAGATATTTTGAGCTTAGTTCTTGTTGAAGAATACTTGGGGTCGATAAATTCAACAATTTCCTTTTACGCCAAAAAAAAGTTGCCTGTGAGGCATATTCTGGAAACAATTAAAACCTGCGTTTATATCATTGAAGAAATCAATCTTATTACCGACAGAAAAATCAATTCTACTTTTCCGGAAGAACTCAAAGATTTGAGATCCAAATGGTTTAAGATTGACCGGCAAGAAGCCGTAAAAAAACTAATAAAATTATTTTACGACGGATTACTTATCAGTTTTGAAGCCGCTTTTTCTTTGAGCAATTGGGCCAGTCGGCGTTCCGAATGGCTTCGTATTTCGGACTTGGGGGTGGAAAGAATAAATTTTTTAAACCATTTTTGTTTAGATAAAAAAGCCAAAAATATTTATCTTAACATTTTTAACGACTGGCGGGTTTTTACCGATTTCGCGCGCACTCCAGCGCAAGCATTGGAATTATCGATTAATTCCTGCCGGGAAGTTGAAATAAAATTAGGACGATACTCCAAAGTGATTGATTTTTGCGTCGTTTTTCAACCGCTGGAATTGGCCGCTATTTATTTGGGTTTTATTTCCGAAAAAGGCTTATTGAGCGATAATTTGAGAAAAAACACTTTCAGCAATTTAGAAGAAGCACCGGTCTTCCGGCCCAAAATATTTCAGGAAAAAATAAAAATGATAAATGAGATCATTGAAATTTATAATAATAAACGGGTTGCGGATACAAGCGGGAAAGGATGGCATTTCGGAAACGGCAGTTTCCAAAATTCTTTTGAACATAAAACGATTAAAAAGAAAATTTTGGTTTTTTGGCTTAAACAAAAATTTTGGCGCGCCATAAACGCGGCGATAAAAATTTAAATTATGAAAAAAATTTTTGTAACCACAAGCTGGGATGACGGGCATAAGCTGGATTTAAAGGTGTCTGAACTTCTTACAAAATACGGCCTTACCGGAACTTTTTATGTCGCGACAAATCAGGTTAATCGTCTTAACGATGATGATATTAGAGAAATTTCAAAAAGACATGAGATCGGAGCTCATACCGTGAATCATCCGCGCTTGAGCGCTATCAGCATTGATAAGGCCGCGGAGGAAATTAAAAATTCCAAAACAATTTTAGAAAATATTGTTGGCAAGCCGGTTGAGATGTTCGCTTATCCCTTCGGGGACTATAATGAGGAAGTTAAGTGCATTGTCGGTTCTTGTGGTTTTCGCGGCGCGCGAACAACCAAAGATTGGTCTTGGGATTTGCCGGAAGATGCTTTTGAAATGCCAACTTCTTTACATGTTTATCCTCATCCTTTAAGGCCGGGCGTTTCAAGCTTAAGAGCGCGGCTAAAACCGTTGTTCTATAATTTTCCTAAAATTATCCACCACCGGTTGCGGCCGGCGGCGATATTTTCTTGGCGAAATCTCGCCTTAGCAATGTTTGACCGCGCTTATGCCGAAGGCAGCGTCTTTCATATTTGGGGCCATTCATGGGAAATTGAGAAATATGGGATGTGGAATGATTTTGAGGATTTACTTAAATATATTTCCTCGCATGTTGGTATAGTATATTCAACAAATAGAGATATAATAAGGGCAAGTCTTGATAAAAAATAAATAATGCAATTCAAATCAATAAAATTAAAAAATACGCGCGAAGTTCTTAATCATACGCTTCATCACATTGGGGGCAAGGTTTTAGATTTAGGAGCTGGCGGCGCAAAATATAAAGGATTAATTTTGAAAAGAGCTGAGGAATATCGAGCTTGTGATGCCATAAAAAATGAAAGCATTGATGATATTTGCGATGTTCTGAATCTTAAATATCCTGAAGAGCATTTTGACACGATTGTTTCCACTCAAGTTATTGAGCACATACCCAATCCCTATCGTATGGTTTCTCAGATTAGAAAAGTTTTGAAAGTTGGCGGCAAAGCAATATTAACGGCGCCATTTTTGGTTCCAATGCATTCCGATCCGGACGATTATTTCCGGTTTACGAAAGATGGTCTGTCAGAAATTTTTAAACAAGCGGGGTTTGAAATTTTAGAATCTGGCCATTATGGCGGATTTTTTATTGTTATGTCCGAAATGATTCATTTTTCCTGGTTTAATCCCTATAAATACCACAAGACAAGGATTAGTCGGTGGGGGGCCGGAGGGGGGCGGATTATGAAGTTAATTGAAAAAATAGCTACTTTTTTCGATAGATTTATTCCAACAAAATCGATTTTTGCAGGATCATATATTGTGGTAAGGAAATTAAAATAATTATGATGAAAATCATCATCTTGTCGGATTATTTTGATAATCGCGGAGGAGCCGTCAGTATCGCTAAAACAATGGCTTACGGCTTCAAACAAATGGGCCATAATGTCGGCGTGATTACTACAGTCCAAGACAAGGCGCTCGCGGGCCAAAAAATAATTGATGGAGTTAAAATATGGTCTGTTTATTCCAATTATAATCTTTTTTGGCGCGCTTATCGCAGTTTATACAATCCCCAGACCGTAAAACATATCGCGAAAATTATTGAAGAAATAAAACCGGATGTGGTTCACGCCAATAATATCCATGTCCACCTTTCATACCACGCCCTGAAAATTGCCCAAAAAAGCGGGGCCAGAGTATTTTTGACCGCTCACGATGTCATGCCTTTTCATTATGGTAAATTGACAGAATTTATAAACCCGAATAATTTATCCTGTCCCGAAAAATTCAATTACAAAATCAGCGTTTGGCGGCAAATAAAAAGAGCGGGCAAAACCTATAACCCTTTTCGTAATTTAATCATTAGATATTATCTTGAATATGTCGATAAAATTTTTGCCGTTAGCGGCGCGTTGAAAAACGCGCTTAATGACAATGGAATAAAAAATGTTGAAGTAATTCATAACGGCATTGATGTTTCGGCATGGGCAGTAAACGAAGCGGCCATAGAAGTTTTCAAAGAGAAGCATAATATTCGAAACAAAAAGGTTGTTTTGTTTGGCGGACGCCTTGGTTGGCTGAAAGGAGGGCGTGAAATTTGCTTGGCGATGAAAAAGGTGATTGAAACAATACCCAACGCGGTTCTTTTGCTTGCCGGAAAAATAGACGAAGAAGTTAAAGAAATTCTTGATTTTGCCGACAAACTGGGAATTAACAAAAATATTATTGCCGCCGGCTGGCTTTCGGGTGGCGAGCTTAAAGCCGCCTATAATGTCGCGGATATCGTGACGGCGCCGTCGATTTGTTTCGATTCTTTTCCGACCGTAAATTTGGAAGCGATGGCTTGCAAAAAGCCGGTTATCGCCACCTGTTTTGGCGGAAGCCGCGAAGCGGTAATAGACGGCGAAACCGGCTATATCGTAAATCCGTTTAACATAGATAAGTTAGCAGATAAAATAATATATCTATTAAAAAATTCTGAAGTTGCCAGAAAATTCGGCGAAGCGGGGTATGAGAGGGTGAAAAAAGAATTCAGTTCGGAAAAAATGATCGGTGATTATTTAAATTGGTACGGAAAAATTTTTTAATGAAAACTATTTTTATTACCGCTTATCATCCTTTTATCTCCAAAAACATTCTTAATACGAATGTGTTTGGCATTTTGAAACAAAGAAAAAATTTAAGAATCATTCTTTTAGTTCCGGTTATTTTGAAAGATTTTTTTGAAAACAATTACCGTTTCGACAATGTAGTGATTGAGAGTATCGATCTGGCGCCATTCTCAAAATCCCGCCTCAGCAATTTTTTTTCAAGAGCCGCTTTCTTTTTTACTTACAATCACTGGATTAGATATAAAAGGATGGAATATTTAAATGCCCATTGGAGTTTTTATAACCTCGTGAAATTTCGTGTTTTTATGGTATTAACGCGAATTTTATCTGGGCATAAAATTTTAAATAAAATTTTCAGATTTTTTGACTGGCGTTATTCGCCCAATAATTTTTATAAAGATTATTTTGAAAAATACAAACCCGATATTGTTTTTTCAACCGATGTTTATGACGATTTTGACCAGGCGCTGATTAAAGAAGCGAAAATAAGAAAGATCTTTGTTATCGGCATGATCCGCTCCTGGGATAATAATATCAGTAAAGGACTAATGAGATGCTTTCCGGATAAATTAATTGTTAATAATGAGGTAATTAAGAAAGAGGCGATAAAACTTCATAATTATCCAGAAGGAAATATTTTCATCGGCGGCCTGCCGCAGTTTGACGATTATCTTAAGGCGCCTTTCAAAAGCCGAGAAGAGTTTTTCGAGTCGGCGGGCGGAGATCCCGAAAAAAGAACGGTTTTATTTTCACCCGGCAGCCGGGGAATTTCCGCGGATGCCAATATTATTATTTGCGAAGCGTTTAAAGCCGCAAAGGAAAGTGGTGATTTGCCCAAAGATATTCAATTTTTTATCAGAAACCATCCCACCAGGCCAGATAGGGCGCTGGAAAAATTCAAAAATGATTCCGATTTTATTATCGAAATGCCAGGAAAAATTAAAAATAGCGGGAAATTTCTCGAATTTTCACTTCAAGACAATCGCCATCTTATAGATACCATATATTATTCCGATGTTGTCGTCTGGATTGTAACCTCGATAGGACTGGACTCTTTAGTTTTTGATAAGCCGCAAATCGTAGTTGATTTTGACGGCCTTGAAAATAAGTCATACTGGTTAAGCGTCAAGCGGTTCAATGACGAAGAACACATGCTTTTATTCTTTGAAACAGGAGCCGTAAAAATAGCCGATAATTTGGAAAATTTAATTGTTTATATTAAAGAATATCTTGAAAATCCCTCCATTGATCGCGAAGGAAGAAAAAAAGCCGCTTTGCAACAGCTTTGGAAGGCGGATGGAAAATCAAGCGAAAGAATCGCAAATTTCATTTTATCATTCCTTTTTTAAGCTGGCGGAATTTATTTTCCATTTTCTCCCAGTCGGAAGGAATGTTGATGTCTTCATCGTAAAAATCGCTGACAATATAGGGCTCTTGCTTCTCGCCGCCGAAATAGCAGGGATTTTTTCCGTACAAAATTTTTGGCTTCAAAACAAAAACCAGATCATTTTTGACATAATATTTTGGCAGGAGCTGGCGGCGCGCCGGAGCGTATTTTACATTCTGGCCTATGGCGTTTAACAGTTCATAACTGTTGCCCCTTTTTACAGGCTGGACAATCCAATAAGGATGATGATGGGCGGCCGATAATTCGGAAAGAGGGATCACCACATCTGGGTCTTTTTTCAAAAACAGTTCTATCGCCTCGTCAACCTGTTTAACGTTTCTTAAAGAATTGGGAGGCATCAGCAAGACGATGGCGTCGGTTTTATAATTTTCATATTTTTTCAGCCATTCTATGGCGTGCCTTAACACCGGCTCCATTTGCGTCGCGCTCCCGGCTAATTTTTTGGGGCGCAAAAAGGGCGTTTCGGCGCCGTATTTTTTTGCCACTTTGGCTATTTCGGGGCTATCGGTGGAAACAATGGTCCGGTTTATAAGAGGGCTTTTCAGAGCCGTCTCAATAGCCCAGGCAATCAACGGTTTACCGCAGAAATTTCTTATATTTTTTCCGGGAACCCCTTTTGAATCGCCCCGGGCAGGCACAATCGCCACGATTTTCATAATTTATGAAATAACATAAAATTAAAAATCCCGCAACGAACGCGGGATTGTTTTTTACATTTCCAAAATTTTATATATGTCGCCAGAATCAATGTATCCTCTGGCCTTGACGAAAATATCATCCGGCATGTCGCTGTAATTCAGCGGCTCGCCGGTCTTGGAATTGCGCAAAACCTTTGTGGCGTCATCCAGCTCCAAAATATACCGGCGCAGGTTTTCATCGCAAACCGGCTCGCCGACAAAATCAAAAGTAATTCCGAAAACTTCACGCAGAATTTTTTGAACCTTGGATTGGTGGCCCATTTCCGTTCCCGGATACCAGGTGGCGGTGAACATTTTCTTGTTTACCGAGTCGGCGGACTTGCCGCGCGTACCATAAAATATCTCTTGCCACTCGATAAAAGCGACGCTCATTTTTAGGTCCTCAAGGGTCTCGGTTGGGTATCCCATTATCCAGGTGCAATTAGCGTGAATGCCGGCATTTTCGCAATCTATAACGCCCTCTATCATAGAGCTGGGGAATTCGCAAAATTTTCCATTGGCAATAATACCCTTAATCCCTTTTTTGAGAATAAATCCGCCTTTATTCATCGCTTTCAGGACTTTCGGCGAGGCGCTTTCGGCGCCGAAGCCGATATAAATGCATCCGGCTTCCGCCATTAAATTAAATCCCTTTGATTCATCGAGGCGCGCGTGCGTCCCCCAGCGGATATTTAGCGGCTTAAGAAGGGGGACTAAATCAATGATTCTTTTATGGTCGATGGCGAAATTATCGTCCACCATCCCAATGAAATCAACTCCATATTTTTCAATATGCATTCTGAATTCCTTGGCAAGATTTTGCGCTGATCGCGCGCCGTAATTTTTTTCGCCTTGCGCGCCGCGATAGCAGAAAGCGCAATTATACGGACAGCCCCGCGAAGAAACAAAGTTCGTGCTCCGATTCATCGTGAATGAAGCCGCTGAACTGTTGTTGGCGGAAGCGCCCCAAATTGGATTGCAGATATAGTATTCCAGAATCTTATTGCCAAAAACATCTTCTTTTAGAAAATCCAAATCGGCGAAAGGAATGCAGTCCAAATCCCGCGGTCGGTCGCCTTCGTAAACGAAGCGATGCCGGCCGAATATTTCTCCTTTGCCGACTATCGAACCCAAATAATAGGGTTCCAATTTTCCGGAATTAATCGCCCGCAAAAAACCCGTTTTTTTGAGAATTCTCGCGTCGTGGGCGGCTTTGACGATTACATCGTCGCCTTCGGAACGGACTATGCCGTCCAGGTCGGGGATGTAATTGAAAAGCCCCGCTCTCAATTCGGTGGCGAGGCCGCCGCCGGAAACAAGAAAAACGATCGGCGCCAATTTGCGAACCATTTTAGCGACTTTTTCCTGCCAGCGCAATGTGGTGATCATTCCCGAAAGGCCGACCAGATCCGGCTCGCCATGAACTTCAAAATGTTTTTTTATCAGTTCAAAAACTTCCTGTTCGGTAAGGTGCCGGCCGTTTATTCGATAGCCGTTCAAATCAACTATCGAAACATTAACCTCATAGTTATCGCGCAAATTAGTTGCCAGAAGCAGGGGGCCTTGGGGCGTGTTGTTTGGCGCCGCCGCTTCTCTTAAAGGCATATTGATAAAAACAACATTTAAGCCGCGCAGATCGGCCGGTTTGATATCTTTGATGATATCCGCCGGGTGAATATAATCGCAACTTTTCATAACTCTCCTCCGTTTTATTGTTAGATGTCAAAGACCGCTTTAATTGACGGAAACGGTATCATAAAATTAAATCTTTGACAAGGCGATTATTTTATGGTAATTTTCAGTGTCAAAATTTCCCGAACTTTAACAACAACCACCCTTCGGGTGGCCACCCGTAGGGGTGGAAAATTAGGAGGTTAAAAATGAAAAAAATTGGATTCATTGGGTTGGGGACTATGGGTTTGCGGATGGTGCAGAGATTGCTTTCCGCCGGGTATAAGCTGACGGTATATAACCGGACGGCGGAAAAAGCGAACGCGCTGGTGGATAACGGCGCGCGATTTGCCGTCAATCCGAGGCAACTCGCGGAGCGTTCCGATGTAATTATTACAATGGTCAGTGATGGTCGGGCTGTTCGCGATGTTGCCGAGGGCGTATGGGGGGCATTTTCAGTAGCACAGCGGGGAACGGTTTTTATTGACTGCAGTACCATTTCGGTCGGGACAACCAAATATCTCGCTTTGAGAGCGGAAAATTTGGGATGCTATTGGCTGGACGCGCCGGCGCTTGGAGGCCCAGCGGCGGCTGAAGCCGGAGAATTGTCGTTCGTCGTTGGCGGGCCAAAAAATATTCTAGATGAAAATATAGAGATTTTTAACGCCCTCGGCAGAGTTACTTGGATGGGGGAGTGCGGCATGGGCCAGGCGGCCAAAATTGTCCATAATATGGCCTGCGGCATATCGTTAGCGGCATTCAGCGAAGCGATTATTCTGGGCGAAAAACTTGGTCTGGAAAGAAAACAAACGATAGAGACGCTATTAAACGGCGCGGTTGGAAGTCCTTTATTAAAGGTGAAGGCGCCTAAATTTGAAGAAAATGATTTTGAACCCGCTTTTGCGTTAACTATGATGTTAAAGGATTTAACCTTGGCGGAAGACGCCGCCAAAGAATCGGAACTGTTTCTCCCGGCGCTTTCGGCGGTCAAAAAGCTCTACAATTTAGCGAGAATACGCGGATTTGGCGACGAGGACTCGTCGGCCGTTATTAAAGCGTTTCAATTTTTGACGGAGGTGAAGCGATGAATGGCGCGGTGATAAAGATTATCCCCCAGTCGGAATTTGTCCGCGTTTGGCAAACAGGCGCAAATTTTTACGCTACGCTCTCTTTGATTGCCGACATGTGCCGCCTGAACGCGCTTTCGGCGGTTAAACGCGCCGGTTCCGGCCATCTTGGTTCCAGTTTCAGCGCGATGGATATTGTAACATATCTTTATTGGTGGGAGATGAATACGATTCGGAAGGGCTTTGATAATCCGAATCGCGATATCTATTTTTCGTCAAAGGGACACGATGTTCCGGGGTTATACGCCGCGCTTTTTTCGCTTGGTATAATTTCGGAGGAACTTTTTCTGAAACTGCGCCGTCTCGGCGGCCTTCACGGCCATCCGGATATAAACAATTTAGGTATTGAGGCCAATTCTGGGTCGTTGGGAATGGGAATTTCCAAGGGCCGCGGAATGGCTTGGGCTAAAGAATATTTGGGATTGTCCGGACGAGTTTTCGTGATGACCGGCGATGGTGAGTTCCAGGAAGGGCAGAATTACGAGGCGCTTCAGGGAGCGGCGCAGTTAATGCAGGATCGCTTAATTGTGGTTATGGACCACAACAAGGTCCAAAGCGATAAATTGGTCAAAGAAATAGTTGACTTGGGCGATCTTGAAGCGAAGTTCTCGTCATTCGGTTGGTATGTTGAGCGTTGCAACGGCCATGATTTTAAGGCGCTTGAAAAAACTTTCGCCAGAATCGATAAAATTACACAAAAACCAAAAATAATAATTGCCAACACAATCAAGGGCAAGGGCGTTTCTTTTATGGAACACCCATATGCTCTTAAAGAAAATGGCATATATAAATGGCACGCCGGAGCGCCGGATGACGATTCTTACAAGGTAGCGTTTAAAGAATTGTTTGAAAAAATTAACACGCGGCTTGCAAAACTATTTTTGGATTCAATCACTACCAAAGAGGTGTGTGATGAAAAAGAGCCGGTCAATCAGAAAAAAGTATCCGGCGAATATATTGCCGATTCTTACGGCAAGGCGCTTGTGGCATTGGCCGCCGAGCGGGACGATTTCGTGGTATTGGACGCCGATTTGGCGGCGGATTGCCGATTGCGCGATTTTGAAAAACAATTTCCGGAACGGTTTATCGAATGCGGCATCGCCGAGCAGGATATGGTGTCCATGGCCGGCGGCTTGGCGCGGCAGGGGATTCTCCCGATTGTAAATTCCTTTGGAGCGTTTCTGTCATCGCGCGCCAATGAGCAAATTTACACCAACGCTTGCGAACGGTCCAAGATTATCTATGTTTGCCATTATGCCGGCCTCATTCCGGCCGGACCGGGAAAATCGCATCAGTGTCTTCGGGATGTCTCATTGTTCGGCGCGTTGCCGGATATGACTATCATTCAGCCATGCAATGCATGGGAGACGCGGCAGGCGCTTAATTATTGCGTCAATTTTACGGCCAACAGTTCTATGTTGCGTCTCAATATTGGTCCTTCTCCGCGCGTAATTGAGTTGCTGGCAGAATATGCTTTCACAAAAGGCATAGGCGCTGAACTGACAAAAGGGGAAGACGCGATTCTTTTCGCGTATGGGCCGGTGATGCTCAATGAAGCGCTTGCCGCTTCGGAGATATTGGCGAAAAAAGGATTTGGATTAAAAGTTGTCAATATGCCGTGGCTGAATTCAGTGGATGTTGAATGGTTAAGAGCGGTTTTAGGTCCGACTAAAAAAATATTCGTACTGGAAGACCACAATATAATCGGCGGTTTAGGAGATTTTCTGTTAAATCAATTTGTCACCAATAAACTTTTGGAAGGGAAGACGTTCCGAAAATTCGGGATAACCGGATTGCCGGCCTGCGGCCGACCTGATGAAGTATTGAAATTTCACGGCCTTGATGGCGCAACGTTTGCGAAAAAATCCAACAATAAGGAGGAATGAAGATATGGATTTTGAGTTGCTTGAAAAATTGCGAAAAATAAAACTTTTGGTGCTTGATTGCGACGGCGTTCTGACTGACAGCTATGTCTATGTGAACAATGATGGCAATGAATTTTGTCGGTTTAGCCATCGCGATGGCAAGGGGATTCAACTGATTCGGGAAGCGGGGATTGAAGTGGCGATAATAACAAGCCAGAAAAGCCCCTATGTTAAAAAAAGATGCGATAAGATGGGCGTTGAATTTCACCAAGCCATTACGAACAAACTAAGAAATCTTGGTGATATGCTTGAAGACAAAAAGATGCGTTTTCAAGAAGTTTGTTTTGTCGGCGACGATGTTAGCGACATCGCGGTAATGAATAATGTCGGTTTGCCCATAGCGGTAGCCGATGCCGAAGAAGAAGTAAAAAAAATCACCGCATATATTACTAAAAGAAAAGGCGGCGAGCACGCCGTTCGCGAAGTTTGCAATCTGATTTTGGAAGCAAGAAGGTGTCGTAATGAATTCTGAAGCGTATAAAATGTTCTCGGTAGAGAACAAAGTGATTGTCATTACCGGCGGCGCCGGATTTCTTGGGATGCAATTTGCCAAAGCGTTAGGTTTGGCCGGCGCCCAGATTGTGATTTGGGACAATTGTGATTTCAGTTTTCTGCAATCGCAAGCCGTCTTGTTGAGGCAAAAAAATATCAAGTGCATTGCCCAAGATGTTGATTTAACGGATATGGTAGTAGTTAACAAAATGGCAAATTCGGTTATTGAAAAATTTGACCGCATTGATGTTCTTATCAACAACGCCGCGCTCAATCCGGCTGTTGACAGCGCCGAAGCCGAGCAAATGTTCTCGCCTTACGAAAAATATCCCGTTGATCTGTTCAAGAAGGAGGTAGAAGTGGATTTGATTGGAACGCATCTTTGCATTCAGGCGGCGGCGCCGCAAATGATAAAGCGAAGATCGGGGGTGATTTTAAATATCTCCTCCGAATACGCCAATATTGCCGCCGACAATCGAATCTACGGCGAAGGTCAGTTCAAGTCCATCGCCTATATTGCCGCCAAAAGTGGAGTTCTCGGACTCACTCGAGGCTGGGCGTCTTATCTGGGAGAGTATGGCGTTCGCGTTAACGCTTTTACTCCCGGTGGCATGCCCAAGCCGGAAGTGTCGGAAGAATTCCGACGAAAATATTCTTCACTAAATATGCTGGGGCGGACGGCAAATCCCGGAGAATATGACGGCGCGATTTTGTTCTTGTGTTCCGACGCTTCCTCATTTATGACCGGCAATCAGCTTGTCATGGATGGCGGCAAAAGCGCATGGTGAGAGAAGGAGGGCATATGGTAAAAATAGAAAACATATTTGTCGGAGACGACCACCCATGTTTTATAGTCGCCGAAATCGGAATCAATCATAATGGCAGTTTGGAAATTGCCAAAAAGATGATTGATTTGGCGGCCGAATCCGGCTGCGATGCCGTGAAATTTCAAAAACGGACGCCGGATTTATGCGTTCCCGACGAACAGAAAAATATGATGTACGAAACCCCTTGGGGGTTGATACCGTATATCGAATACCGGCATAAGATTGAATTCGGGCAGAAGGGATATGAACAAATTGATGATTATTGCCGGAGGAAAGGAATCATGTGGTTCGCTTCCTGTTGGGACGAAGATAGCGTCGATTTTATCGAAAAGTTCGATCCTCCTTGCTACAAAATCGGCTCGGCGTCTTTAACCGACAGAAATCTTTTGCTCCATACTCGGTTTAAAAACAAGCCCGTTATTCTTTCAACGGGGATGAGCACGATGGAGCAGGTTTATGGCGCAGTTGATACTTTGGGGAGAGAGGACTTAATCCTCTTGCACTGTGTCGGGACTTATCCCGTGCCCGATCATGAAAATAATTTGAGGGTTATCAATACCCTGCGGGAAACATTTCCGGAAGTGCCGATTGGATACAGCGGGCATTGCCGCGGCACCACTTTGGGCGTTTGCGCCGTCGCCTTGGGCGCTTGCGTAGTAGAGAGGCACATCACGCTTGACCGCGAAATGTGGGGGTCCAATCAGGCGGCAAGCTTGGGGCCGGAGGGACTTAAGCTGATGGTCGGCAACATCCGCCGGCTGGAACTCGCTTTAGGCGACGGAGTCAAGAGAGTTTTAGAATCGGAGGTTCCTCTGATTATGAAGCTCCGCCGAAAAGTTGATTTTTGACTATGTTACCAAAAATTGCTGTAGCAATTTTTGGTAACATAGTAATTACGCCCCGTTAACTAACGGGGCTTTTGAATTTCCAAAGCGCGATGCTTATAAAAAATATGATGATATAATAAATCACCTGCGCCAGAACTAATCCCAAAATGCCGCCCCAAATGCCGAGCGCCACATACAAAATTATTTTGACAATACTGGAAGAGATACTGCTTGACGCGATGGCTCCGAACATTTTTTGGGAGTTGATGGCCGTTCCGATATAGCCCACCGGAGCGATGAAAATAAAAGATAATGCCAAAATTTGAGAATAGAAAATTGAGTCAATATATTTGGGCAATAAATATTTAAATACTAAAGGCGATACTAAAATATATCCGACGGCGAGAAGCGCTCCCAAACCGATTGCCTGAAATATTCTTTTGTAAAAAACTTCGTCTATCTCCTCGGTATTTTTAACGGCAAGCTTGGGCAGTCCGAGATTTATGATGCTTTTTATAAACGGCCCGACTTTATCCGGAATTGCTCGCGCCAGAGAATACACCGCCAATGGCGCCGGACCCCAAAAATGAACAAGAACGATGCTATCGGTTTGCGCCACAATCGGGCCGATGAATCCCAAAAGCGTCAGCCGGCGGCCGTATTTGACGACATCTCCGGCCGGCGCCAACGGCGGATTAAAAATCTGCAGTGTTTTCCAATAAAAAAATATATTGGCAATCAGAGTAGTTAAAGCGTAGGCGATAATAAGCGGCAATATTTCCTTGCTTAACAGCGTTGCCAGCAACATTCCGGCGGCGTATATGGCGGTTGAAAAAATACTGAATAAATTATTGATTTTAAATTGTTTTTTGCCGTCAAGATACGCGCCGTAGGTATTGAACGCGAAAGTCAGGGGTGTAAATATGCCAAAAATAAGGAAAGAAATCGCAAGAATTTGATTATCGTTTAGAAAATAATAACCTCCCAATCCCCACATAGCGATTGCCATCATAACATTCCATTTCAACTGGTATCTGACGGAAGTTCTTAACGCCCCTTCATTGCCGGTGGCCGTGGCTTGGCTGACCGCCGCGTTCATTCCGGTCATGGTAAAAACATTGAATATGCCCGCCAAAGACAAAATATAGCGGTAAAATCCGTAGGTTTCTTTCGGAAGCAAATTCGCGAAAGCGATTATCAAAAGGAAGGAAATCGAGCTATTCATTCCTTGTCCGAAAGCCGTCCAAAAACCGCCGCCGGCGAAATATTTTAAATCCAAGCCAAAAAATTCGGTGCCATAGTTTATGAATTTATGGTAAATTTCTTTTTTACTTTCCATTGCCGGATAGTAAAATCTTGATGGTTTTTAGAATAATCGAAAAATCCAGAAATATTGAGCGATTTTTGAGATAATACAGATCATATTGAAGTTTCTCCATTGTTTCTTTGAAGGTTGGGCCGGCCTTAGGATTATGTAATTGCGCCCAGCCGGCAATTCCCGGTTTTATCAAATGGCGCATTTCGTAGAAGGGGATTTCTTCCGATAGTTTTTCAACAAGTTCCGGCTTTTCGGGCCGAGGTCCGATAAATGACATCTGTCCCAATAAAATATTCCAGACCTGCGGCAGTTCATCTATGTGTGTTTTTCGCAAAAATCTGCCGACAAAAGTCATTTCTTCTTTCAAGGGCTTGCGCATTTCGTATTTGCCGCTCTTATCGCTGGATAGCGATCTGAATTTAGTTAGTGTAAATATCTTTCCGTTTTTTCCTACGCGGTGGCGTCTGAAAAAAATCGGTCCCGGATTGGAGATTTCTATGGCCAAAACAGCAAAAGGGAATATCAACAGCGCGATGGTTCCTAAAATAATTGAGCCGATAATATCTATGATTCTCTTTACGATTTCGTAAAGATTTTTTTTGGATTGCCCGATATTTTCCAAAAACCACGCCTCCTGAATGATTGAAATTGGCACTCGGTCTGTTGTAAGTTCGTAAAACTTATCAAGGTCGTTAATAGCGGCGCCTTGCTTAAAATATCTGAAAAGCAAATAGGACAGTTTTTTTGAATGATCGAATTGTTCGGCCGAAATAATCAGTGAGAATCTTTTATCTCGCCAAAGGTTTTCCAGTTCGGAGGAATTATCAGGCGCCAAAATTCCGGCCACTCGATAGCCCAATTGCGGATTGTTGTTCAAAAATTCTTTCAACTCCAATATTTCCGGACTGGCGCCGATAAATACGACGCCGATCTTTAGCGCTTTTGTGGCCCACTTGTTAAAATATTGCCTCCAATAATAAAGAATGGCCACGGTCAAAACTAGATCGATAAACAGATTTATTTTGGGCGTGATTATGAAATATGGTATAAAGTAGAAGAAGGAAATGGCGATTGCCGCGTTAACGCCGAATGTGATGATGAGATTTTTATAGAAGAATTCTTCATTCTTGAGTTTCAACAGATCATAGAGGCCGGCAGTCCAAAAAATAATTAGCCAAAAAGCGAATATTATGCTAAAAGGAACAAGATGAAGAGGGACAGAATTCAATAGCGTTGAAAAATCGCGTTCGATAACCGCATATCGTATCAGAAGAGTCAACCCCAAGGCGACATAGAATATCACAAAGTCGCTAACAACAAGCAAAAATATCTTTAACCGTTTTCGCCACATGGTTTAAGTGTAAAACTTAAAGCGAAAAATGTCTAACATCCTGTTAAAACTAATAAAATTCGGCATCGGTTTTATTTTGTTTATACCGCTTTACATCGGCGGTTCTTTTTATTTTCCCTTTATTTTTCCCAAAATTTGGCTTTTTCAATTGGTGGTTGAAATCATACTGTTCTGCTATATCGTTTTGGCGCTTATGGACGCGCGTTATCGGCCGAAATGGAATTTGGCGATCGGCGCCGTTAGTTTACTCACTCTTATTTTGGCGGTTACCGGTTTTACGGGCGTGGACGCTTTCAGAAGTTTTTGGGGCAATACCGAGAGAATGTCGGGAATAATCGCGTGGTTTCATTTTGTCGCTTTTGCCGTTATTTTATCCGGCGTTTCAAAAGTTGAAAAGGACTGGCGGAAATTTTTTGGTATCGCGGTTTTTGTAAGCGTTTTGGAATTCTTCTATGTTTTGGCGCAATATTTGGGCGCCGGTTGGGTTTGGCTGCCGCACAGTCAAATCGGCACCATCGGCAATGCCGATCTTTTGGGAAGTTATGCGATTTTTAACGCTTTTTTCGCGCTTTATTTATGGAAGAACAAACAACAATCCGGATGGTTTTGGGCAACTGCGTTTTTTCTGAACATAGGAACGCTTTATTTTGCCGGAAGCCGCGGCGCCATGCTTGGTTTCGGCGCGGGAATTTTTGCATTTATGCTTTTTAATATCTTGCGAAATAAAGAAAATATAAAAATTTGGGGGATGATTATCGGAGGACTGCTTGTCGTTTTTGGGGCGATTTTTATGATGCGAAACACCGATTTCGTAAAAAACAGTTATCAACTTTCAAGAATCACGCGCGCATCAATTCAAGACACGACCGTACAACAGCGTTTCACGGAATGGGGGATTGCATGGAATGCATTTTTGACCCGACCGATTTTCGGTTACGGCCCCAATAATTATTTATATCTTCACAATATATTTTTAAATTCCCGCGTTTACAATCTTCAGGAAACAAATTTTGATCGCGCTCACAATGCCTATCTCGATTACGCGTCAATGAGCGGCATTCTCGGTCTCTTAGGGTATATGTTTTTAATCGGCGCTTTGTTTTGGGTTTTTTGGAAAAACAAATTATGGCCATTCGCTTCGCTCGCGGTTGCTTATGCCGTTCAAAGTTTTTTTGTTTTTGACAGCCCCGCCAGTTATATTGCGCTTTTTTTAACAATCGGCTTCGCGATATATGTAGAAATAAGCGGCAAGCGGCAAGCAACAAGCAATAAGCAACCGATAGCTTTTAGTCCTCAAACTGTTCTCGCTCTTTCTACTTTCTACTTTCTACTTTCTACTTTTGTATTCTGGCAGGTAAGCGTTAAACCGGCATCGGTCAATGCCAAATTTGTGAGGGCATTCAACGATACTTCCATCGGTTCTTACGACACTTACTCTCTTTACAAAGCGGCGCTGGCTTCGGAAACACTAGGCGCTTCAGAATTTCGCATGCAATTTGTCAATTGGCTTCCAAAAAATATAAATAATTTCAAACCGGAAGACCGCCTCGAGGTTTTTAATTTTGGCATCGGTCAATTGGAAGACGAGGTCAAAAACCATCCTTCGGTTTTTGCCTATCTGAATCTGGGGCAATTGTATGAATTTGAAGGCCGAGGCATCGGCAATGCGGAGGCGAAAAAGGAACTTTTTAAGAAATCGACAGAATCCTATGACAGCGCCTTAGTGCTCTCCCCAAAAAGATTGGAGGTTTACATTTCTTATCTTCAAGTATCCTTTGATGAGCAAAAATATGATCAAGGGATAGAGATAATGAAACGAGCTGTCGGCGCCGTTCCGGATTATTATGCGAGCCACTGGTATTTGGGGTTGGCTTACGCGGCTTCCGGCATTCACGACAAAGAAGCGGTTGATTCTCTCAATAGGGCTTTAGTCCTGAAGTATCGGAACAATGTTTCTTTGGAAAATGGCAGATTGAAATATGATTTGGACAGCGCTTCTAAAATTATGGTAGATTTCGCTCCAAAACAGGAAATTTTAGGGGCGGTGAATCCGTATATACGATTGAAAATGTGGCCGGAACTTTTATTGCTCTATTTATCGGCCGAAGAGGGTGATCCGGGAGACATCCAAATCCACCAATCGCTTGCGCTGGTTTATCAGAATCTTGGTCTCAATGATAAGGCATTGGAAGAATTAAAGATCATAGACGCTTTGCAGAAAAAGCAATAATATGGCAAATATGAAGTTTAGAATTGTTTTCGGTCTTATTCTGCTCATTCTGGTTTTTATCGGCTTTTTTGTCGGTCTGCCTTATTTTCTCCGGAAAATTCAGTTGAGCCCGATTTTTGAATTTCCCAAATTCACATTTATGTCCGCGCCCGCGCTATCTACATCCACGCCAGGATTTTGGAATTTTTTTAGTCCGGCGCAAGTTCAATCGCGGCGCCAATCCATTGTCCAATCCGGCAATTCGATATTTCAAAATAAAATCAATATCGCCGGCGTTTCCAAATACGGCAGAGAGAGCGTTAATTTGAGCAACGCTTCCCCCTCCCTGGTTAATATTACCGGATGGAGAATCAAGAGCAGAAACAGAGGGGAATTTGTTATTGGCAAGGGGCTGGCGCTTCCCAATTTCAGCTCAGATCTTTCCGATGTTTGGCTTTCTGCGGGCGAATCGGCCGAAATCATAGCCGATATCAGCCCTTTGGCGAACAATTTCAGAATCAATAGTTGTTTCGGAGGTATAAGCGAATTATACAATTTGGGATATGGATTTAGTTGCCCGGCCATCGCGCCGATGGATTTCGCCGGCATGGACAGCGCCTGCCAGGATTTGATAATGCGCAGTTCGTCCTGCCGCGCGCCAAGCGACAATATATTGAACCAACAATCTTCAAAATGCCGGACATGGTTTGAAAAAAATGTGAATTATCCAGCCTGCGTTTCCAAACATATCAACGACAGGAATTTCTATGGAGGATGGAAAATTTTTACCGGCAACAAAATGCAAATTTTCGACCCGCTTCACGACAAAATCGAACTTCGCGATCGCGCGGGACTGGCGGTCGACTCTTATGAGTATTGAACGATTTTTTATTTTTTGGCGGTTATCCAAATATTCATGCCGCACTCAAAATAACCGGATCGCAAGTTTTCTTTGGCAAACGGGATTTTTCCAAATATTTTTTTAATTTCTAAAGGCGTATAAGCATATTTATGCTCCGCGAGTTCCGTAGAACTCACCAAGCGCATTTTAGCCATTATTTTCAGCGGCAACACCGCCCATGTCGATGGAGTGGTTAAAACGCATATTCCTTCGGGTTTTAATATTCTATAAATTTCGCCCACAATGGCGAGCGTTTTTTTTGGTTCAATATGTTCAAAAACCGCAAGAATGGTAATCGCGTCAAAAAAATTATTTTGATAGGGCAGATTGCTTTGACATTCAATATCGTATTCCAAAAAAGAAATCCCATTTTTTTTGAGAATATCTTTTTGGTTGTTGCCGATTTTATCCAAACCGTATTTTTCGGCAAAATCAACGCCGACAAGAAAAAGCGGAAAACTGCCGCAGCCGATATCGAGAATGCGCCCTTTTCTGCAATTTAAAGGAATCAGGTTATCGGCCATTTTGCTTCTTTTTTTAGCCAGAAATTTTTCAAGAAGACCGTATCCTCTGGTCACGGTCTGGTTAAAAGGGCTCATTTAAGAAAGAGTTGAATAAAATAATCGATGTTAATCATGGGCAAAATATATTTATCCATCGAGAAATTCGCCAAAATGTAAATTATAAAAAACGGGGCGAAATAATAAATTCGCGACTCATATTTTTTTAAGAAAATACACGATATTAAAATTACAAAAGGAATCGTAATAAAAAATATCCTTTGAATTATCCCCGGCCATAGAAATATGGGCATGATGGAAAAAAACATGGCGGCAATAAAAATCCACCGCTCTTGATTGAATATTTTGACGCCCCGTTTTATTAAAACGCCAATTCCGCCGATAAATAAGAACCAGCCGAAAGTAAAAAGGGAACCGAAGACCTTGGCGTATGAAAGGAAGTCGAATGATGAATCTTTCATTAAATGTTTGTTAAAAATAAGCCAGTCAAAATAACTGTAATGATAATTAACATATATCGAAGCGTGAACCAAAATGGCGGGCAAAACGGCCAAAGCGCCCAGCGGCAATAAATATTTTATTAAGTTTTTGAAATTATATCCGCAATAAAATAACAAAGACAAAAAAATGGGAATAAATCCAAAATATCCATATTCTTTAAAAAGCCCGCCCAGTCCCGTCGCAAGCGCTCCCCATATTAAATATTTTACTTCCCACGTCTTTAAAAAGCGGAAAACAAGAAAAAAGGCGATAATATAAAACATCCAGCCGCCCATATCCATCAAATAAGCCGGCCCGAAAGTTATCATGGCGTAGTTGGCGGCCAAAAGAAGCATTCCGCAGAAGGCGACTTTTCGGCTTTCAAAAAATTCTTCCAAAAGCTTGTAAAAAAACAAATTCGCGATTATGTAAAAAACGATATTCATAAACAGCCAGGCATTCAATATATCGCCGAAAATATAGGAAAGAAAAATAACGGTTTGGAGGCCGGCAAAAGTCGTGAGAATCCTGTTAGGAACAAAATCCAAGGGAATTTTTCCGGTTTTTAAAACATCCACGCTTTTCAAATATGAAATGCTGTCGCCGAAAAGATGCGGCGGAATAATTATGAAAGAAACGCCGACCAGCGCCAAAAGGAAAATTGAGATGTACAAATAATGGAAACGGCCAATCATGATAATAAATATAGCGGTTGTTTGCTTTTTTTTCAATTTTGTTTACTATAAACATATTGCGATTACCATGGATCATTCTAAACAATTCAAAAAACTTTCTATAATTATTCCGGCTTACAATGAAGCCCGGACGCTACGGGAAATTATTCGCCGCGTTCAAGCGGTTCAGCTAACTGGCCTTGAAAAAGAGGTCATTGTCGTTGACAATGGTTCAATTGACGACACTCCCCTGATTTTAAAGTCGCTTTCAGGAATTCGCGTTCTTACCTTAAACCCCAACCGAGGAAAAGGCGGGGCGGTTAAGGCCGGTTTTACCGCGGCAACCGGCGACATCCTGATTATTCAAGACGCCGATCTTGAGTACGAACCAAATGATTATCCGGCGGTTATTCGGCCGATTTTGGAAGGAAAGACCGAAGTAACCGTCGGCATAAGAATAAATCCGAGCATGGAAAGCCGCAGCAATAAATCGTTATACTGGTTAAGCTGGTTTGGCAATAAAATGATTACCTGGACAACGAATCTGCTTTATGGAAACAAGGCGGGAGAATATGAGGGATGCTACAAAGCGTTTACCAAAGAACTCATAAGCCAAATTACGGTGCGCACCGACGATTTTGATTTTGATAATGAATTGATCTGCAAGATTTTGAAAAAGGGCTATAAAACCGTTGATGTCCCGATTCACTATTACCCTCGCAGCTATCAAGAAGGAAAAAAAATAAACTGGAAGCACGGTTTTAAAATTCTTTGGACGATTATCAAATACCGTTTTATCAACTAAAATGAGATTATCGATAAAAAAATTAGTTATTCCGCTTGCCGGTTTTGGCATGCGGTTTTTGCCGGTCTCTAAAAACTATCCGAAGGAGATGATCAACTTGGTTGACAGGCCGATCGTACAATACTTGGTTCAGGAGGCATGCGAAAGCGGCATTCGCGAAGTTATTTTTGTGGTGAATGGCGGTAAAGATATTATCAAACAATATTTTTCGTCCTACCAATACTCGCGCCAGAAAAAGGCCTGCCGGGTCTCGCCAATCGCTTGCGAGAATTTAAAAGAACTTGAGAGCTTGCTTCGCGTTATACGTTTTAGGATCATCAAAAAAAATATGACGCTCGGCGACGGCCATTCAATTCTATGCGCGGAATCGTATCTTGTCCGCGAAAAGGCGTTCGCGGTTACTATGGGAGATCTGCTCGGCCTTGGTCCAAAGCCGTTCTTAAGCCAGCTTGCCGAACAATACGCTTTAACCGGCGCGCCGATGGTCTCCGTTGAAAGAGTGCCGAAAGAGGCCGTTTCGCGCTTTGGGATTATCGCGCCCGCCGAATCGCGCGCCGGATTGCATCGCGTGCTCGATGTGGTGGAGAAACCAAGGCCGGAAATCGCTCCCAGCAATTTGGCGCTCACCGGAAAATATATTCTGACTCCGGCAATCTTTCCCTATCTCAAGCGCGCCTATCGGGAAAAAACCGATAATGAAGTCCGTCTGGCCACGGCCTTGAAATTTTACGCCGCCGATTACCCGCTCTTCGCCTACGAATGCGAGGGAAAAATCCAAGACACCGGAAACAAATTGGATTTGCTGAAAGCGACGGTAAATTTCGGTCTGACCCACAAAAATTTCGGCGCCGAATTTAAAAAATTTTTAAAATCTCTCCCGCTGGAGAATTAGCCATGAAAGGACAACTTATTAAGATCACGCCGATCTCAAAAAAATTCCATAATGTTTTTCGTTTCTCCCGGAGAACTGCCGAGGTTGCCTTGCGTGGCGGGAAAAAATATAGATTTGACCGGCATGTTTTTGAAACCGGTCCGGCAGTGAGCGTTTTGCCCTATTTTTTTGATGAACAAAAAAAAGAGTGGATGGTTGTTCTTGTCCGCCAATACCGTCCCGCAGTTGACGCTCTTTGCCTTGAGGCCCCGGGCGGGCTTTTAGAAAAAGGAGTGAATCCGCGACTTGAGATGACTCGCGAGCTCTTTGAAGAGGCGGGGATTCGCGTTTCTTCTCAAAAAATTAAATACATGGGGTATCAGCATCTTGCCAGCTCTTTTTGCGATCAGGTCGTCCATTTAGGGAGCGCTCACCTTTCTGATGTGAAAAGCGCCGCTAATCTTTTAGCGAGTTTACGAATACACAATGGTTTAATGAGCGAGCATGAATTTACCGAGGTGGTAGTGGTTCCGCTTTTGGACGCTCTTCGGAAACCAAGGCTTGTAACATACACCTTGGCCAAATATCAAATTCTTCAGCTTGCCGATGAACTGAAAATTTCTTGGCATAAATAAAAACCTAGGCGGAAGGCCTAGGTCGGAACAGTTGAACGAAGAATATAAGGAGGGATTTTGCCTTTTGAAGCGTCGAAGGCGTTTTCGGGAACATCGGTTTGATATGGCTGGCCGAGCTTTTCCCTCAGTTCTCGTTCTGTGTCGTTTCGGAGGCGCCGCAAGTCGTCGGCCGAAAGCGTTTCGGTAAATGCGGAAACCTTTCCCAAACCCTTCCGGTCTCCCCGGTCGCCTTTGTAAAACATGAAGTCCGAAAAGTAGTCCGTCTCTCCGGAATAAAGCTTGTCGCCGGTTTTAGGCGCGCGATAAACCCAAACATCCTTACGGCCGAGGACGGGTTCGGCTTCATCGTAGTATGGCGTTCCGGGATAGACCGTGATTCGGGTAAGGTCAAACGATTCCGGTCGAACTTGCAGAATAAAATCTTTTGTTTCTTTGATTGTTTTTTCGGTTTCTCCGGGATGGCCGATTGACATCAGGGCCTTAACGCGCAGGCCGTTTCGCCGGGCGGTTTCCGCGCATCTGTAATTGTCTTCAAGCGTTGCGCGCTTGTTGATGTTGCGAAGAATTCGCGGCGATCCCGATTCAAAACCGGTCAGAATTTCCCGGAAACCAGCTTCATACATCGCTGTGGCTTGGCGGTCATTAAATAACTCCGCCTTAATGAAGCCGCGCAGCCGCCACTTAATGTCCAATTCTTTGCCAAGGGATATGATGGCATTCATTAATCGGACCAAATTATCGCCGCCGATATTCAGTTCGTCATCGTAGAACATCGCGCCGCACTCTTGGGCCACTTTTTCTTTATAGGCCGTCTGCATAAACCGATATACTTCCCGCAGTTCGGCAATAACATTATCCGCGCTTCGGAAACGAAGCGTTCGGAGAAACGCCGTATTCCGCCCGCCGCAAAAACCGCATCCGAAAGGGCACCCCAGCTGGGCAATGACGCTCGTTGTCGGGGCCCCGTCAATTAAGTAGCGGTAACTGCCGAGATCAATTAAATCCCGCGCCGGAAAAGGCAAATTCTCTAATTCTTCTCGTTTCAGAAAAAGGCTGGAATTTCGATTGTCGGCGTCAATAATTTGGCCATGCTTCGCTTGAAAAATATCAAAAACAGCTCGTTCTCCATCTCCTGCGACTAAAACATCAAAATAATCGAAGATGCGCCGCAATGCTCGGGTTGCCCTTCCGGCAATTTTCTTTTCGCGCTCCCGGCGATAAGCGGCGTTCACGAGCGTGCCGTGCGGTCCGCCCAAAACCAGCTTGGCCGATGGCCGCATGCGTCTGATGGTCTCGGCAATGAAGCCGCTTGCCGGAAGCTGGGGGCTTGTCGCCGTAATCCCAAAAATATCCGTATTGTTTTCTTGGCAGTATTGTCCAACAACTTCCAAGTAGCGAGCCACTCCGGATAAGTCAAGCAGGTCAACATCGATTTGATTTCTTCGCAGCATAGCCGCGACCTTTAAAATACCTAAATGCGGGATCATCCGATCGTCGGAAAGGATGAGCGATGAAGGAATAACCAGGCACATTTTCATTGAGTCCACCTCCGTTAAATATTTTTTAGTGTTAAAGTTCTACCGTTAAGTTATCCACAGATTTAATGGACAATCAAGTTTTATGTTCTATAATAAACAACGAGCGCGTGAAAACGCAAGTAAGAATTTTATAATTAATTTAATTAAAATAAATACAATGTTACGAAAACATTTGGTAATTGTCGGGCTATTTTTGGCTGTAGGTGTTTTGTTTTTTAATGTTTCATCCGCCAATGCCATTATCAGAAGTTGGAACGGCGCGGGCGATGGAATGACTTGGACAGATCCTCTAAACTGGGGCGGCGTGTCAAATGCCAATTATCCCGGTGAACTTGCTCCCGATGATGCGGTAATCGCATCCAGCACATCTGCGCTTGGTCCGCTTGGAGTCAATGCCACTTCCACAATTCCTTTTGGCGTTAACACACTGCAGATTAAAAACGGCTGGACTCTTTACATCGGCGGCACTCTGGGAGCGTCAAGCACGGTTTCTGTTTTGGGCACCAGCACCTTGAAACTCGCTACCAGCACTTACGGCTCCGGCACTCTGAATCTTGGCCAAACCGATCCTGGAGCTCCTTTATCTATAGCGACTGCCAATGCTACCTTTACTGCGGCAACTGGCACAGTTGCTTATATCGGTGGTGGCACTGCTAGTATTATTGTTGCTACAACCACATTTTATAATTTAAGCTTAACCCCAACCTCTACTACCGCCACGGCGGCGATTCGCACTTATATATTTGGATCACCTACCGCAGCTCAAGTGCGGCAGGTAGCTACTACGACGGTATCCAATGTTTTTACTGTTAGTAGTGGCGCGAAAGCGGATTTTAATGGCCTGACCGATCTTTTGCTTTCCGGTTCCGGAACAGCGTTTTCCAAAGCCAATGGCGACTTTATACAAAGTTCCAAAATTGTTTATTCTTCGGCTTCAGCCACCAATATCGCCACGGGCACTTATGCCAATCTTGAATTGACCGGCGCGGCGACAAAAACGCTTTTAGGCAATACTACCGCGACCAGCACGGTGACGATTCCGGCTAGCGGCACTTTGGCCATCAGCACCTATACATTTACCGCCACCGGCGCTACTTGGACTAATAGCGGCACCGTAACGGAAAACACGGGCGGTAAAATTACGCTCGCCGCCGCCGGCGTACTCTCCAATTCCGCGGGCGGTTCGGCCGTAACGGCTTTCGGCAATGCCGATACTCTTCCGGTGATTCATATACAGATTACGGATACCAGTTTGAATCTTTTGGCGGCATCGGCCGAAACCCAAACGGCCACGGTAACTGGGACGAGCGGTATCACCGATTCCGAAACGGTTACTTTGACTGAAACGGGAATTGCCACGGGCATCTTCAGAGGCAGTCTTTCTTTCCAGCTTTCTGGCACCGATGTTAGTGGAGCCGTGGATTTCCAAGGAGGCGGCACCCTTAGCTATGCTTACACCGATTCGCAGGACTCAAGCGACACTCAATCCGGTTCAGCGTCATTTACCGGTACCGCGCCCGGAAGCGGCAGTGGTAGCGTGATCGTCTCGGTCACTCCGACTACTCCAGCGACACCAGCGGTGCCAGCTACCCCGGCTGTTTCGGGAGAATCTCCTGCCACTCCAGCAACGCCTGCGACTCCGGCTGCGCCTTCTCTTGAAAGCGTTCAAACCAAGATCGCGAGCGTGATTGCTAAAATGGCAACTTTATCGGCGAGTCCCTCCGCCTCCGAGTTAACCGATGTTCAGGCGCAGATTGCGGCGATTTTGGCGGACATTCAGGCCATTCAGACAACGGCGGCTCCTCAAGGCGCGGCTCTCGGTTATAATTTTGTTCGACCGCTCGCTTTGGGCATTAGGCATGGCGATGTAACAAATCTTCAAAAGGCTCTAAAAACCGATTCGTCCATTTATCCTGAAGGAAAAGTAACGGGATACTTTGGTCCGGCGACGCTATCGGCAGTTAAGAAGTTTCAGGAGAAATACGGAATCGCTTCCAAAGGCCAGTCGGGATATGGCGTGGTTGGTCCGAAGACCAGAACGAAACTAAACGAACTTTACGGCGCGAAATAATACGGAAAGCAAGTAATAAAAACTTCCCCCGCTTGCGGGGGAAGTTTTTATTGTGATAACATAGAGAAATAATTAATAAAAATATGGAAGAACAAAATAAATTTTTGATACCGGCAGCAATTGTTTTTGCCGGCATTGTCATCGCGGTGGCGGTGGTCTATTCAACCAATGATAAATCGCGAAATGCCAATACGGATAATACGAAAATAGCGGCGCTGACGGCATTGCCGGCAATTTCTTCAAGCGATTTCGTTTTAGGCGAACAAAATGCGCCGGTAACGGTGATAGAATACGGCGATTTTCAATGTCCGTTTTGCGGCAAGTTTTTTAGAGATACCGAATCGGTATTGCGGGAAAAATATATCAAAACCGGCAAAGTGAGATTTATTTATCGCGATTTTGCCTTTTTGGGGCAAGAATCAACTTGGGCGTCCAACGCCGCGCGATGCGCCGGAGAACAGAATAAATTCTGGCAATATCACGATTATCTCTATAATAACCAACAGGGGGAAAATCAAGGCGCTTTCGGCAAGGAAAATTTAAAAAAGTTCGCGTCGGCTTTGGGACTCGATAGAAGTAAATTCGACACTTGTCTCGATTCGGAAAAATATAATGATTTGATCCAGAAAGAAACCAAAGAAGGCGGCGAAGCCGGAGTGCAGGGGACGCCGGCAAATTTTGTGAATGGCGCGCTTTATGCGGGCGCTTTGCCGGTCGCTTCATTTACTAAAATTATTGACGACGAATTGAGCAAATTGGGAAAATAAAATTATGCCGAAAATTAGGATATACACAACGCCCGAGTGCGTTTACTGCAGAATGGCAAAGGAATTTTTTGAAAAAAACAACATTTCTTATGAAGAAAAAGATGTTTCAGTTGATGATGAGGCGCGCGAAGAAATGATTGAAAAATCCGGCCAGATGGGCGCGCCGGTTATGGATATTGACGGTAAGATTATCATCGGGTTTGATGAAGAGGAGTTATCAAAAATTTTAGCCGTAAAATAACATGTACGATTTGATTATTATCGGCGGCGGCCCCGCCGGGGCCGCCGCCGGAATATACGCGGCGCGGAAAAAATTAAAAACCTTAATGATCGCCGCCGATTTCGGCGGACAAGCGCTGGCTTCCGGCAATATCGAGAATTGGATTGGCGTTGAAAAAATGACGGGTCTTGAATTTGCCAAAATGCTCGAAAAACATGTTCGAGCGCAAGAAAGCATTGAAATAAAAATTTCGGAGAAAGTTGTTACCGTTGAAAAAATATCGGACGGGTTCGATATTGTAACCGACAAAAATAATAATTATCAGGCCAAGGTCTTAATTATCGCTTCCGGAGGCCATCGCCGCCGCTTGGATGTTCCAGGCGGCGCCCAATTTGAAGGCAAGGGCGTTTCTTATTGCGCTACCTGCGACGCGCCGGTTTTTAAAAACAAGCGGGTGGCGGTTATCGGCGGCGGCAATGCCGGCTTGGAGACGGCAATCGACCTAATGCCGTATGCCGAAAAAATTTACCTGATAAACAGAAAGAATTTTTTTACCGGGGATGATGCGTTGCGGGAAAAAATAAAGCGGTTTAGTAAAATAAGCGCCATAATGAATGCGGATGTTCAGAAAATTTCTGGCGAAAAATTTGTTTCGGGTATAGAATATCTGGATGGAGGCGATAATTTGGTTAAAAAGTTGGAAGTGGAAGGAGTGTTTGTTGAGATTGGTTCGGTTCCGAATTCCGAGTTTGTAAAACATCTTGTGGAAACAAATCCAAAGGGGGAGGTTATTGTTAACCATAAAACGGGAGCCGCAAGTTGTCCCGGAGTATTTGCGGCCGGCGATGTTACCGACGCGATTTACAAGCAAAATAATGTTTCCGCCGGGGACGCCATTAAAGCCGTTCTCTCGGCGCATAATTATTTACTCAACATTAAAATATGACTCGAATAGCAATTAACGGTTTTGGGCGGATCGGAAGGGTCTTTTTTCGTTGCGCTTTTGGCCAATCGGATATAGAAATTGTCGCCATAAATGATTTGGGCGCCGCCGAAAATATGGCGTATCTTTTGAAATATGACTCGGTTTACGGCCCTTATGAAAAATCGGTAGAGTCCGGTCCGGAAGTTCTGATTGTTGACGGCAAAGAAATTAAAATGATGCGGCAAAAAGATCCCGCTCTATTGCCATGGGGCGATTTGAATATCGATATCGTCATCGAATCGACCGGGGTTTTTGAAACGTATGAAAAATCGGCGGCGCATTTAACCGCCGGCGCCAAGCGCGTGATTATTGCCGCGCCCGCCAAAGATGACGCTACCCCTACGGCTACTCCGAATGTCGGGGAAGAATTTTTGAAATTGAATAAAATAACTTCGGCCGCTTCTTGCACCACTAACGCGGCGACTCCGATAATGTCTGCGCTGTCAAAAAATCCCGGCATTAAAAAAGCCGTTTTGAATACCGTCCATGCCTATACGGCGTCCCAAAAGGTAATTGATGGTTCCGATAATAATAATGATTACAGAAAAAACAGAGCGGCGGCGCAAAATATTATTCCTTCGACAACCGGCGCCGCGCTTACGGCTACAAAGGTCTTTCCGCCGCTAGAAGGAAAATTTGATGGCGTCTCTTTAAGGGTGCCGGTAATTTGCGGTTCCATTATTGATTTTACTTTTGTAGCCGAAAGACCGACTTCCGTTGAAGAAATAAACAATATTTTGAAAAAAGCCGCGCAAGAAAAACAATGGCAGGAAATTCTGGCGGTTACCGAAGAACAGCTGGTTTCCAGCGACATTCTTAAAAATCCCAATGGTTCCATCGTCGATCTCAATATGACCAAGGTCGTTGACGGCGATTTGGTTAAAATTTTATCATGGTATGACAATGAATGGGGGTATGCAAACCGTTTAGTAGAACAGGTAATTAGAGTAGGAAGAACACTAGAAGGTGGAATAGCTCCAACTGACCCATTAACTCTAAGTCATACAAATGGATAAATCTAAAAATAAAAAAAAGATAAAACAAATTAGTTATTTTGGTTTTGCAGATGCAGCTCCTAATGATCCACTTTATAAAGAAGCTTTTGAAGTTGCCAAATATATGGCCGAAAAAGGTTTTGTTGCAATAAATGGAGGAGGACCTGGAACAATGAGAGCAGTTTCAGAAGGAGCCAAAGCTGGTAAAGGAACCGCAGTTGGGGTTACTTTTTATCCTAAAGATATTACAAATTTTGAAGGAAGAGATCCTGAAAATCCAATGGATATGGAAATAAAATGTCCTAATTATCTTGAAAGAACTTTAAAACTTTTAGAATTAGGTGATGCATATGTCTTTTTTAGAGGAGGGACAGGAACAATTTCTGAATTTGGTATGGCATGGGGCTTAGCTAGACTTTATTTTGGCCATCACAAGCCTCTAATTTTATTTGGAGATTATTGGAACAATATTATTAAAAGTTTTATAGATAATATGAGAATAAGATCGGAAGACTTGAAAGTATATAAAGTTGTTAATAGTCCAGAAGAAATTATTGACGCTATTGAATACTTTGATAGGGTGTTAACTGAAAACAAAGTTATTCATAATGATGAGAAGGCTTTTCAGATATAAATTTTAGTTTATTTTTATATTTAATATTCATGAAATACACAATTGAAGATCTGGAGAAAATTGCTATAGAGGTAAGAGAGGATATTGTCAAAATGATTTTAAAAGCAGGTGCAGGACATCCTGCAGGATCTTTAGGTATGGTTGAAGTCTTTGTGGCACTTTACTATGCCATTTTAAATCATGATCCTAAAAATCCCAATTGGGAAGATAGGGATAGATTAATTCTTTCAAATGGCCATATTTGTCCCGCTCGTTATGCAGTAATGAGTCATGTAGGTTATTTTGAACATAAAGAACTTTTAAAATTTGGTGGATTTGGCAGAATTTTGCAAGGTCATCCGGACAAAAGATTTTTACCTTCTCTTGAAACAACTTCGGGGCCATTAGGCTGTGGACTTGCTCAAGGATGTGGTATTGCCATAGGGGCTAAGATGGATAAAAAAAGGTTTAGAACTTTTGTAATAACTTCAGATGGGGAACATGATGAAGGAAATCATTGGGAGGCTGTTGCCTTTGCTGGGAAAAACAATTTAAGTAATTTAACTTTAATTGTTGATAGAAATAATATTCAGATTGATGGATTTACTGAAAATGTGATGCCACTTGAACCTTTAGCTTCTAAATACCAAGCTTTTGGTTGGTCTACTATAGAAATTGATGGTCATAATTTTTCTGAAATTGTTAATGCAGCAAATAAAGCTCGTGCAATTTATGAAAACCCAACAGTAATTATTGCAAAAACAATTCCAGGTAAAGGAGTTCCTTTTATGGAGGGAAATCCTAATTGGCATGCAAAGGCACCAAGTTCAGATGAAGCAAAACAGGCAATTATTGATATCAGAACAATGCAGGGGAAAATCAAAACTTATGGGGAATAAATAAAAATTATTATGGTTAACAATAAATTAAACTTATCAGATCAATTATTTAAAAAAGATATAGAAAAAAAATTCATGAGAGACGGATTTGGTGAGGGACTTTTAACGGCAGGTGAAAAGGATGAAAGAATTGTTGTTTTAACAGCTGATTTAAAAGAATCAACAAGGGTTAATCTTTTTGCAGATTCCTTTCCAGAAAGATTTATTGAAGTTGGAGTTTCCGAACAAGCGATGGTAACAATTGCATCAGGTCTTGCTAATTACGGAAAAATTCCATTTTGCAGTTCATATGCTGTCTTTAGCCCGGGAAGAAATTGGGAACAGATTAGAACAACAATTGGAATAGATAATTATCCTGTAAAAATAATTGGAGCGCAATCAGGACTTAATATTGGTCATTATGGAGTAACACATCAAGGCCTGGAAGACATTGCTCTTGCCCGTGTTATTCCAAACATGAATGCTATCGTTCCAAGTGATTATATTGAGGCAAAAAAAGCGACTTTAGAGATTGCAAAGAGTGATAAACCTTACTATATGAGACTACCTAGAATTGATAGTCCTGTCTATACCACAGATAAAACTCCATTTAAAATTGGAAAGGCCAATATTTTAACTGAAAGTAAAATTCCAGAAGTAGCAATTATTGCAACTGGTTTATTGGTTTATAAAGCGCTTTTAGCATATAAAGAACTAGAAAAAAATGGAATAGAAACAATTGTAGTAAATATGCATACAATAAAACCTTTAGATGAAGAAACAGTTATAAGAAGTGCAAAATTAACAGGAGCTGTTGTTACAGTTGAAGAACATCAGATAATTGGTGGATTGGGATCCGCGATATCAGAAAGTTTATCTAAAAATTTTCCTGTACCAATGGAAATATTGGGAGTAAAAGATAGGTTTGGACAATCAGGAACTCCAAAAGAGTTATTTGAAGAATATAATTTGACTAAGGAAGACATTATTAAAGCCGTTAAAAAAGTTATAAGCAGGAAAAATTCTTAAAATTAATAAGCTCCACCTTTAAAATCGGGGTAATTCAATTTATACCAATTCATTGCTTCTTTACTACAATCATTCTTTACTGTCTCAATTGTAGGCATACAATCTATCCAGCCACCTTCAGGACAAGAATATGATGATACTTTAGGTTTATTGGTTGGAAGTATTTTGACTATTTTATTTTTTGGGTATACGAAAAAGAGAGCAACTAAGGTAGAAAGTAAAACTAAGATGGAGAGTAAAATGATCAAAAATTTTTTATCACCACTAGAGTTTTTACTCATAATGTCATTATAATGTATATCATATGCAAGAAACTGTCCAGAAAATTTTAACGTCTAATAGAGGTATTTTAGCTGCAGATGAATCAACAAATACAATTACAAAAAGATTTTTATCATTAGGTTTAACTTCAACCCCAGAACTTAATAAAAAATACAGAGAAGTGCTTTTTTCAACTCCAGATCTCGAAAAATACATAAGTGGAGTGATTTTATTTGATGAAACAATTAGGCAAGGATTAGGTCAAATGTTAAATCAAAAGGGAATATTAATTGGTATTAAAGTTGATGGGGGTTTAGAAAACTTTAATAATACGGAAGAACAAGTCACAAAAGGATTAGATGGTTTGTCAATTAGACTTGATGAATATAAAAAAATGGGTGCAACTTTTACTAAATGGAGGGGAGTAATTAAAATTTCAGATATTTTTCCAACAGATCAATTTTTAGATGAAACTTTAGGAGGAATGGTCAAGTATGCAAAATTAGTTCAGGAAAAGGAAATGATTCCAATAGTTGAACCTGAAATACTTTTAGATGGAAATCACACAACAACAAGATGTGGAGAGATAACTGGGAAAACATTAAAAAGATTATTTGAATTACTTTTAAAAGAAGGAGTTGACTTGACTAAAGTAATTTTAAAGACAAATATGGTTTTACCTGGAAAAGATAGTGGAGTTACAGCAGCCCCATTAGAAGTTGCTGGTGCAACCTTAAGGATATTAAATTTATCTGTTCCTAAAGAAATTCCAGGAATTGTTTTTCTTTCTGGTGGGCAAACTCCTGATCAAGCAACAAATAATTTAAATGAGATAGTTAAAACCAAAGGAGATTCTCCTTGGGATATTTCATTTTCATATGGTAGGGCTTTACAAGAAGAAGCAATGAAGACATGGGGTGGAAAAGATGAAAATAAACTTAATGCTCAAGAAGTTTTTACAAAAAGACTTCAAATTGTTTCTAAGGCTAGGATGGGAGAACTTTAGATATGAGTAATCTTGATTTACTTTCTGTAGGAGATGCTAATTTAGATGCATTTATTACACCTTCTGAATCAGAATCTCTTTGTGACATTAATACTAAGGAGTGTCTAATTGCTTTTTCGTATGCAGATAAAATTCCTGTTAAAAATTTAGAATTTTCTGTTGGTGGAAATGCTGCAAATAATTTAGTTGGAACTAAAAGATTAGGAGTTAATTCTGGTGCAGTACTAACCTTGGGGGATGATAGTACAGGAGTCCAAATTATTGAAAAATTAAGGCAGGAGAGTGTTGACTTAACCTATGTTATTCAACAACCATCGACGCTTTCAAACTTTAATATGGTAATTTCATATACAGGGGAGCGAACAATTTTTACATATCATGCCCCAAGATCATATGAATTTCCAGTAAATCTACCTAAAGTTCCTTGGATGTATTTAACTTCGATGGGAGAATCTTTTAAACCTTTCTATAATCATATAACTGAGTGGTTAGTTAAAAATCCAGAAACTAAGCTTTCCTTTAATCCAGGAACTTGGCAATTAAGAGGTGGAATTGATGCAATTGAAAATGTATTTAAACTTTCTACTTTGGTTTTTGTAAATAAACAAGAAGCAGAGAAACTAACAGGATTTGAAGCTAAAGATAAAGTTACTAAAGAACTTCTAATGGCCCTTTCAGGATTGGGACCAAAAATAGCAGTTATTACTGATGGTGGAAACGGATCATTTGTTTTTGATGGTAATAGATTTTTACACTGTGGAATACTTCCGGTTGATGCATATGAAAGAACTGGAGCAGGAGATGCTTTTGGATCAGGATTTTTGTCAGCTGTAATCAAAGGCAAAACTTTAGAAGAAGCTTTAATTTGGGGAACAGTTAATTCAGCTTCAGTTATTGGTTATACAGGAGCACAAAGAGGATTATTAACAGAAGATGATATGAGTACATGGGTTGACAGGGCAAAATCTTCGGGAGTTATGGTTGAGGAGATGTAGTTGGTTCGGATTCAATAAACTTAATAGTAGATAGAATTTGATCAAAAACTTGAAAAAGATTTGGATCCTCTGTGCCTAGTTGGAAATAGTATCGTATTCCATTATGGTCAAGCAAAACAAAAATTAGGTTTGGTCCTTTAAGGATTATTGATTTTTCCCCACCAAGTTCTGACTCAAATTTTTCTGTTCCAGGTTCTGCTCCAGGTTGGTTTAGTCTGTATGTTGCGTCTTGATCGAGTGATTTTTCTGGATTTTCATAAGAAAAAAGATAGAGGGTGGCAATCAAACCCTCTACCTCAACACTTTGGGAGCTGGGGTTGTCTACTGGGTAAGATATCCACGATCCATATCCACCATCGGGGGACCCTAATACTTCTTTGTGTGTATACCATTTTTCGGGTAATGCAATCGAGAGCCCTATTTTTGAGAAAATATGGACTTTCCAATCTGTAGTTGGATCTGTTGTTGGTATTGGTTCAGTCGATGTAATCGGAGTAGGGATAACCTGTAATTTTGTAATTTCTTTAACTAAATTTTGTGTTTGATATGCAAAAAAACCTGCAATTAAAACAGAAATGATAAGTAAAATTGAAAGTAAAATTACTAAAAAGCTACTATTTTTTTTAGGTTCAGCTGTTTCCATTTTTTGTGCTGGTTCTATTTGTGGTGTTGGTGTTTGTGTATTTGTGGTTATATTTTGTTCCATGCTTTAATAATAACATAGGAAATGTTAAATTTAATGTATGAAAGTCTTTGTAACCAGAAAAATTCCTGGAGAATCTCTTGAAGAACTTAAAAAAAATAATTTTGAAGTTACTGTCTCAGAATTTGATAGACCATTAACTTCTGAGGAACTTTTAGAAAAATCAAAAGGAGTTGATGCACTTCTCTGTCTTTTAACAGACAAAATTGATGGTGATTTAATGGATGCAATTGGACCACAACTTAAAATTATTAGTAACTATGCAGTTGGTTTTGACAATATAAACATTGCTGACGCAACTGATCGTGGAATTGTTGTTACTAATACCTCATGTGTAGAAGTAGATGAAGCAGTAGCTGAACACACTTGGGCTTTAATTGCATCACTTACTAGAAGAATAGTTGAGGCAGATGAAACAACCAGAAGGGGAGCATTTAAGGGTTGGGAACCAAATATATTTTTAGGAGTTTCTTTAATTGGAAAAACCTTAGGAATTATTGGTTTAGGAGGAATTGGGACCATGGTAGCAAGACGAGCAATAGGCTACAAGATGAATGTTATTTATAACAAAAGGAAAAGAGACGAAGAAGCAGAAAAAAATCTAGGAGTTAGATATTCCGACTTAGATACACTCTTTAAAGAAAGTGATGTTGTCACACTTCATGTTCCATTAACAGATGAAACTAGGCACATGATTAATAAAGAAACTCTTAATAAAATGAAAAAAGGAAGTTTTTTGGTTAATACTGCAAGAGGACCTATTGTTGATGAACATTCCTTAGTTGAAAGTTTAAAAGATGGACATTTAACTGGTGCTGCACTAGATGTATTTGATAACGAACCAAATATAGACCCAGAACTTATTGGTATGCCAAATGTTATTACAACCCCACACATTGCATCTGCAACACATGAAGCAAGGGAAGCAATGGGAAAATTGGCAGTTTCAGCAATTTTAGAAACTTTTTCTTCTAAGGAACCTATTAATATTGTTAATAAAGAGGTTTGGGAAAAAAGGAGAAAATGATATTTTCAAGAGGAAAGGATGCTGATTTTGAAGATGAAGTTGAGGAAGAAGAGATTCCTAAGAGAAAATTTAGAGATTTAAGACCAGAAAACCGTAGAGCTCGTAAAGAACCTCCAAAGCCGTGGGGTAAAAAAGAAAGATTAATTGTTTTAATAATACTTTTAGTTACAGTATTAACTTCAGGAATATTAGCTTTAACTGCAAGAAATTTTAAATTACCAAATTTTCCCAAAATTGGCATTCCGAATCTTTCTAATTTTAATATTTTTAAAGAACAGGTAATAATTGTGGGGAATAAGGGGACAAAGGTAAACTTAGCTAAAATTGAAAACACCAAAAAACAATTTAAAAGTTTAACTGATGATTATTCAGGAATTTATGCATTTTATATCTATGATCTAAATGGAAATTATTTTTATGGAGAAAATTATCAAGAAAAAATGCAAGCAGCATCATTAATTAAACTGCCTGTAATTTACTTAACATACCTAGAAAGTCAAAAAGGAAACCTTGATATAAATGAATATAGGTCTTACTTAGAAGCAATGGGTAAAAGATCAGATAATCAAGCTTTTATAAAAATGGTTTCTATTTTAGGCAAAGAAAATATTAATAAAGCAATAATTAATCTTGGAATGAGTAAAACCTCTTTAGAGGAAAATATTACAACACCTGAAGATATCGGTTTGTTTTTTAAGAAACTAAAAAATTATGAAATTTTAAATAAAGAAAATACAGATGAATTTTTAGAATTTTTAACTGATACTTCTTTTGAAAAATGGCTAAGACCAGGAATACCATCTGAAATTAGACTTGCCCATAAATATGGTAGAGAAGTACATGCAGTAAATGATGCTGGGATAGTTTTTAGTGATAAACCTTTTGTTCTTGTAATAATGACTGATGGAGTAGTAGAAAGTGAAGCTGATAAAATATTTCCAGAACTTAGTAAATTATTGTATAATGATCAAATAAATGAAAAAACCAATTGAGTACATAAAGGAATCTTGGACTATCTACACTAAAAGAGAAAATTTTCTATTTTTCTCAAAAGTCATGGCTATCCTTGTAATTGTTTCCACAGGTTTAAGTTATCTAATTAATTACCTTTATCCAATTAATGTCTGGAAAGATTTTAAGTTTGATAATACTCCAATGTTAGTTGGTTTTACTTTTTTAATGTTACTTTCAATCGTAATTGGATTCTGGGTTAAAACGGTAACCTATTTGGCTATCTTAACTAAACCTACTGATGATATAAAAACTTTCTTTAAAAAAGGATTAAAAAGTATTTGGAAGTTTTACTTAATTTCTCTAGTAATTGGAATATTGATATTTTTAGGAAGTTTACTATTAATTATTCCAGGGATTATTTTCGCGGTTTGGTTTTCCTTCTCAATCTTTTTAATTTTAGATAAAAATTTAAAAATTAAAGACTCTTTATTAAAAAGTAAGTCGTTAGTTAAAGGAAAGTTTTTAAAAATCTTTGGAAGATTTATTGTATTTGGTTTTGTGATCTTAATAATCCAAACCATATTAGGCTTAATTCCATATATGGGGACAATATTAGTAAGTTTTCTGGCTCCTCTTTTTATACTTCCTTTCTATTTACTTTATAGAGATCTACTCGTTAGTAGTTGAGGGGGCTGGTTCTAAAATTTTAGGGCAAGACAGTTGTTTTTCTTCTAAAAACCATTCCATTCTACTAAAACATTCTTTTTTTATTAATCCTTCTGGTGGAATCCAATTAACAGAATCTTTGTTATTAAGTAGGCTTCTTGTAATTTTATTCCAAATTGGTGCAGCTCCTGTTATTCCTGAGGCAATTCTACTCATTGGTGTTCCATCATTATTTCCTACCCAAACAGCAACTAAATAATCTTTATTAAATCCAATTGTTAAATTGTCTTTTAAGTCATTACTGGTTCCAGTCTTAACTGCAACTTCAGGATGGTTTGGAATAACCAACATAGAATTTAATCCAAACGATGGAGATCTTGCTATATTATCTTTAAGTACATCTATTAACAAAAATGCAACTCTTGGATCAAGAACTTTTAAATCTTCAACATTAAATCTACTCTCCTTTTGAGATAAGAGATTCTCTTTATAATTTTTAACTTCAGTAATTACTTTAATTTCATTTTTAACTCCCATATTTGCAATAACAGAATAAACTTGTGCTAAATCTACTAATTTTACTTCTCCTCCACCCAGTGTTAATGAAAGGCCAAATCTAGATCTATCGGTCCAGGTAGTAATTCCCATTTTTTCACCCAGATCAATCATCTTACTAACCCCGTAGGAAGCCAATATTTTAACTGCTGGAATATTTCTAGATTCAGCTAGAGCTGATCTTACTGAAATCTTACCTCTATAAGTTCCATCATAGTTTTTGGGAGTGTAAGGAGGAAGTCCAGAAACTGAAAAAGTTATTGGAGAATCATCAATAGTTGAGGCAAGTGTTAAACTATTTGACAAGCTTAAAGCATAGTTTATTACTTTTATTGAAGAGCCAGGTTGTCTTAATCTTGTTGTAACATTTACATTTCCTCCGTTTTTTGTATCAAAATAATCTTTACTTCCAACCATGGCTAATACCTCACCATTTTTAGGATCAACTACTAAAACAGCTGCATTTCCTACGTTTAAATTTTTAAGTTTTTCTAACTCTTCTTTAACTACTTTTTCAGCCATTTCCTGGATTTTAAGATCAAGAGTAGTTGTAACAATTAAACCTCCTTTTAAAACCATTTCTTCACCATATTCATCAATAAGTTTTTCTCTAACATACATTACAAAATGGGGGGCTTTGATGTCAGTTTTATTAGGAGCAAAAGTAATTCTTTCTGATAAAAAAACCTCTTCTTCTTCGGAAGTTATAAACTTGTTAACTCTCATTAGGTGTAAAACTTCTCTTTGTCTTGAAAAAGTTAGATCAGGATTTGGTCCAAAAGGGGAATATCTGGTAGGACTTTGGGGAAGCCCTGCTAATAGTGCTGACTCTGAAAGAGTTAGACTCCCAACATCTTTTCCAAAATAAAGTCTGGCTGCTTCTTGTATTCCATATGCAGTACCTCCATAAGAAACTTCATTTAGGTACATTTCCAGTATTTGGTCTTTAGAAAAATTTAATTCAACACCGATTGATAAAATTAATTCTCTTAATTTTCTAACATATGTTTTCTCAGATGATAAAAGTGCGTTTTTAACAAGCTGTTGGGTTATGGTTGAGCCACCATTAAGTTTTCCTTCCTTAAGATTTTTAATTGAAGCTCGAATTATTCCTCTAATTGAAAAGCCGGGATGTTGATAAAATTCAGCATCTTCTGCGGCTAAAGTTGCAAGTCGTGTATTTTCTGGTATTTGGGATAGAGTTACTGGAGTCCTGTTTTTATCTTTGTAGATGGTATATAAAAGTTCACCGTTTCTATCATATATTTTTGTAGAAACTGATTGTTCTCTGGTAATTAAGTCTCTAGGGGAGGGAAGGCCTTTTAAAACTAAAAAGTAGAAGGTAAAAGAAAAAACTAATAGAAAAATAAAAGGCAATAATAATCTTTTTTTAATTTTAAATTTTGGTAATTTAACACTAACTTTAGGAATAGAAATTTTAATAGGTTTTAATTTTATTTTAAAAGTTAAATTAATAATTCGTCCTATTGCATAGAAAATAAAGATAGTAGCTATTAAAATATGGGTTAGGCAAAAATAAAAAGGTTTACCTACAACAATTAAGATTTTAGTAAGTAAACTAAAGGCAGTGGTGGTTTTTTTAATTTTTCCAGCCACAGGCATATTATATCAAATTATGGGATAAAGTGGATATGAGAAAGTTAATCTGTTAATTTAAAAGTTGAGAGGATTTGGTTTATTAAAGATTCCTGTGGCTCATTTGATGTAAAATCTGAAGTATTAAAATTAATAACGTAGTTTTTATTTGTGGTAATTAAATAGTTACTTAAGCCAGTACTTTGTAATTTAAAATAAACAGGATCTTGAGATGCCCAAACAAAATTGTTATTTTTAATATTAAGATTAACAAAACTTACGTATTTACTAATACTTTGTGGATCTTGAGGGTCAATCTGTCTCAAAAAGTAATCTTTAGTAGGATATTTGTCACCATTATATCCAATAATAACTGTGATAGCTTTGTTTTGATCGATTAAAGTAAACGTTGTGTTAGTAGTATCTCCTAGAATTTTAGTGTTATTTGGGTAACGAAATGAGAAACCATATTTATCACTTGTATACATCTTTGTATTTATATTTGGTTCAGGAGTTGTGTTTGGTGTAATTGTAGGTTCAATTTGGACAACTGGAGTCGGAGTTGAAGTACCTACTGTTTTTAATTCTGTTAGTTCCTTTGTTAATTTCTGTGTTTGAAATATTAGAAAACCTATTATAGTTATAGAAACAAACAAAAGAATTGATAATAAAATAGTTAGAAAATTACTTTTTTTGGGTTTTTCTGGTGTTACCATCTGTTGGTTATCAACTACAGGTATTGTTGATGTTGCTGGTATTGTAGATATTTGATTTTCCATACTTTTTTAAATTATATATTTAATTTATTTTAACGGATATCTGATCATTGCGCTAGAGGAAGCAATTGGACAGTTCATACAATATATCGTTTTTAATGGATCTGTGTATGTTGGTCTATTTTGGGTTTCAATGTTTTCTGGAGGAGTATCTTTTCCTGAAATCTGTCCTGTTGTTTTATCCAACTGTAAATCTAATGGAACAATATTTGAAGTTGTTGGCACGGTTCCTTCTATAAAATATTCAAATCTTAAAGGACATCCTGCCTGGGCAGGGTCAGTTGAAAGTGGTGCTCCTCCAGTGTCTGCACAAATATTAGCTCCAACTACACCACTTGGCTGTAATGGCCAAGAGTGTCCATCATCCTCTGAATCGTAAGTTCCTTTTTCTGATCTATCAAGTGTAAATTTCATAATTTTATTCCAGATAGGAGACGCTCCTGATACTCCAGAAACTGCTCCACCCATCGGGGTGTTGTTATTATTTCCAACCCAAACAACAACAACTGCTTGTTTGGTGTAACCAACTGTCCAATTGTCTTTTCTATCATTAGTGGTACCTGTTTTAACAGATACCTCGGGATGATTCTTAACAACTAAATATGAGTTTTCTCCAAAAGCTTGGCTTCTGGCGTTATTATCGTAAAGGATGTGAGAAATTAGAAAAGTTACGGTTGAATCAATTATCCTTTCTCCTGTTAATTTGTTATTTGAGACTTTATATTCTTCTAAAACTTTTCCTCTCCAATCGGCTACTTTAGTTATTGCAACAAGTTCTTGTTTGATTCCATCATTTGCAAAAACACCAAAAGCACTTGCCATATCGTATGGTCTTACTTCTCCACCACCTAAAGTTAACGATAGACCGTAATTTTCAGGATCAATAAAAGTTGTTAAACCCATTTTATTTGCAAATTCAACAAAGTTTTCAAGTCCATTTAAGGCTAGTGTTCTTACGGCTGGAATATTATATGAATTACCTAGTGCAAAACGGGTTTGAGTAAGTCCGTGATATGTTCCATCATAGTTTCTGGGGCAATAAAGAGATTGACCAGCAACTGAAAAACAAGTTGGTACATCAGTAAAAGTTGTAGCAGCAGTAATTTTTTTATCTTTCAAAGCTAGTGCGTAGTTAATAGGTTTTATAGAAGAACCTGGTTGTCTTTTGGAAAGAATGACATTTACTTTTCCATCTTCATCTTCTGCAAAATAGTCTTTACTTCCAACCATTGCCAAGATTTCTCCTGTTGATGGATGAACGACAATTGCAGCACCATTTCCAACTTTTTGTTTTTTTAATTTAGCAACCTCTGTAGCTACCTGATCCTGGGCAAATTCTTGTAGGTCTAAATCAAGAGTGGTTGTGACACGAAGTCCACCCTGTTCAACCATTCTCTCTCCATATTTTTCAACTAATTGATCTTTTACCCAAAGTGCAAAATGGGGGGCTTTGGGCGTCTCTATTTTTGCATATTTTAATTCTTCCTTAGCTGCATTATCTGCTTCTTCTTGTGTTAAGTATTTATTATCCACCATTTGTTTTAGAACTTGGGCTTGTCTTTCCTTCGCCAGTTCTGGATGTGCCCCAAATGGAGAATATCTCGTGGGACTTTGGGGAAGACCTGCAATTAAAGTAGCCTCAGCTAAAGTTAGATCTTTTGCTGTTTTATTAAAATAAAGTTCACTTGCAGATTCAATACCATATGCTGTTGAACCGTATGGTATTTGATTTAAATACATTTCTAGTATTTGATCTTTGGAATATATTCCTTCAACTACCATTGTTAGAAAAAATTCTCTTATTTTTCTTCTAATAGTTCTCTCTGGTGTTAGAAGTGAGTTTTTTACTAACTGTTGTGTAAGTGTTGACCCTCCTTCAAGTTTTCCTCTAGTTATAATTTTGTAAAGAGCTCTTGCCATACCTGTGTATGAAAAACCATAGTGTTTGTAAAATTCTTTATCCTCAATTGCAATTGTTGAAGTTTTAACATAGTTGGGTAAATCATTTAGATTTACAGGACTTCTTCTCGTATTTGTATAAATTTCAAATATTAATTTTCCATTTCTATCAAGTAATCTAGTTGAAACAGGTATATCGGGGGAGGAAAGTTTTGTTGGAAGCGGAATTCCCCAAAAAAGCCAGGTGGAAAAAATAATAAGCACTGAGAAGAAGATAACTTTTTTTCTATTTCTTTCTTTTGAAAGATAGCCTTTGATTTTTGATAAAAATTTCTTCATAGTATATGAAGTATAATAAAAGTATGGACTTAAAGCTAGAAAAAAGAATTTGGTGGAATTATATAGAAGAGGATTTACAGGAACTATTGGTTCTTTCTGAGTTTCTATCAAACGTAGTTAAAAGCTGGGGAGGGAATTTGCCTGCTGGAAGTAAGGTCTTTCATGATTATTCATTTGTTGTTTTTCCATCAGCTAAAGCATATGAAGGTTTTTTAAAAAAAGTATTTTTAGATATGGGATTTATTACAAATGAAGATTATCTTGGGAAACATTTTAGAATAGGAAAATCTCTAAATCCATATCTAGAAGAAAGATTTAGAAATGGTGAAAGTGTTTATGATAGATTGGTTAAATTTTGTGGAGGCAAAGAATTAGCCGATACTTTGTGGAATGCGTGGACTACAAGTCGAAACCTTGTGTTTCATTGGTTTCCAAACGAGAAGAAAGCAATTTCTTTTGAGGAAGCTGAAGTGAGAATAAAACTTATCATCGACGCTATGGATATGGCATTTAAAGGGTGTAAACTTAAGTAACTGTTGTTATTATGAAATCTTTTAAAAACGCAATAGGGCTCGCTGTTTATTTATTAATAGTTTGGGGATTTTATAGATTTTTATTTCAACTTCCAGAAACAATTGAAGAAATATTTATTAAACCTGTTGTTTGGCTTCTTCCTGTTTTTTTCTTATTAAGAAGTGAAAAAGAAAAAATTTCATCCCTTGGAGTCACAGTTAAAAACCTCTTTCCAGCGGTTTACTATGCATTAGGCTTGGGTGCATTTTTTGTTATGGAAGCAATGGTAGTTAACTTTGTTAAATATGGTGGGCAATTTAATTTAGGTGCAAACATTGGAAAACTACCATTTGTTACTTCTTTAGGTCTTTCATTTGTAACCGCATTTTCAGAAGAAATCACTTTTAGAGGTTATATTTTTACAAGAGTTTGGAAATATTTAAAAAATGAAGTTTTAGCAAATGTTTTAACAAGTCTTTTCTGGGGGATAGTCCATGTTCCAATTGCTTTTTTTGTTTGGAAATTAGATTTAACTTCAGCTTTAATTTATTTATTTTTAACCACACTTTTTGGGATGGGAAGTGCCTTTGTATATGCCAGAACCAAAAATATTCTTTCTCCAATCCTTCTCCATGTTCTTTGGCAGTGGCCAATAATACTATTTAGATAAGTTTGCAGAGGTTTGCTAAGAGGTATATACTTGCAAGTACTCATGAAAGCAAAAATCGTAGGAATAATTACTACACTAATCGTAGCTTTCACCGTACTTACGGTATCGGTTTTAAAGAGTGCCTCAGTTCCTTATGCCTTTTCTCCCATGGTACTTTCTGAATCAAAAGTAACCGATAAAGACATAAAGATTGATTATGTTTTAGCCTACCCCGGAGGAATTCTTCCTGATAGTCCTCTTTGGTATATTAAAGCCTTAAGAGATAAAATCTGGTATGTAGTTACCTTAAATCCTTCCAAAAAAGTTGAGTTAAATTTACTTTTTGCTGACAAAAGACTTTCTATGGCAGCAAGTTTATTTAAGCAGAATAAACCTGATTTAGGGTTTTCAACTCTTACTAAAGCTGAAAAGTATTTAATTAAGGCTATACCTAAAGATGCAAAAGACACAGCCTATCTTAATAAGCTTGCTTTAGCTTCTCTTAAACATAGAGAGGTCATTGAAAATGAGATACTTCCTATTTCTTCAGAAGATTTAAAGCCTGAAGTTATTAAATCTATAGATTATTCAAAGGAAACATACAAAAAAGTACGTGATTTATTAAGGTCCGTTGGGCTAAATCCTTCCCCAAATCCATTCGAAGTGGAGTAATAAAGTGATCAAAATTTATTTTTGATTTCCGTTTAATTTCCGCGAGCAATTTCCCCCTTGACTTTTTTGTGGCTAATTTAGCTTAGAGGTGATATATTTTGAATTAAAAGTTGATAGTTGACTGCCTACCCCTAGTGTTAGATTATCAATTTTATCACTAGTCCTAGTGTTTTTTATTTACATACGTGAAATGAAAAAACATTGTTATTTAAGTAAAATATGAATTGTCCATTTTGTAATACAAATGATACACAAGTCCTTGAATCAAGGGTAACTGATGATGGGCAAAGTTTAAGAAGGAGAAGGGAATGCAGCAAATGTGGTAAAAGATTCACTACACATGAATCTGTAAAACAATCAGTATTGTGGGTAATTAAAAAGGACGGAAGAAGAGAACCTTTTGATAGAGAAAAAGTTAAAAGGGGAGTTTTAAGATCAATTGAGAAAAGGCCAGTTTCTTTAGAACTAATTAATGAAATTGTAGATGAGGTTGAAAGAGAGATGTTAAAGGCCGAAAAAGAAGAGATTTCAAGTAAAACAATTGGCAATGCAGTTTTAAAAAGACTTAAAAAAATTGATAAAGTAGCTTGGCTTAGGTTTGCAAGTGTTTATTTGGAATTTGAAGATTTAACGGATTTCGAAAAGTTAATAGAAAAAAATTCTTAAAAAAATGGTAAGACTTAAAAATAAAAAAATTAAAAAACAAATAAGTTTTGAAAGTTTTAAAGCTCCAACATACGAAAAGATTAAAACTCTAATTAATAAAAAGATTGGTGCAAGACCTAGTATTCCTGATGATTTAGCAAAAGGGGATTGGACTGAACAAGCATTAAAAGTTTTAGAGGAAAGATATTTAATTAAAGATAACGATTTAAAACCAATAGAAACTCCTGAAGACATGCTTTGGAGAGTCTCTTGGGAAATTGCATCTTCAGAAGCAAGATGGGGAACTACTAAAAAAGATGTAGAAAAGATAGCACGAGATTTTTATGGTCTCATGGTTTCAAGAAAATTTTTACCAAATTCTCCAACCTTAATGAATGCTGGAACAAATAATGGTTTACAGTATTCTGCTTGTTTTGTTCTTCCAATAGAAGATTCAATGGAAGGAATTTTTGATGCTTTAAAATATCAAGCAATTATTCATAAAACTGGAGGAGGAACAGGATTTGCATTTAGTCGATTAAGACAAAATGGATCGGTTGTTAAAACTTCAAGCGGTACTGCTTCAGGACCAATTTCTTTTATGAGGATTTTTGATGCTGCAACAAATGAAGTTAAACAAGGGGGAAAAAGAAGAGGGGCTAATATGGGAATTTTGCGAGTTGATCATCCTGATGTATTGGAATTTATTCATTGTAAAGAAGAGGGAGGTATTACTAATTTTAATATTTCGATTGCCTTAACTGATGCCTTTATGAAGGCTTATCAAAATGGAGAAAATTATGACTTGATAAGTCCTAAAAACAAAGAAGTTGTTGGAAGCCTTTCTGCAAAGTTGGTTTTTGATGAGATTGCAGATGGAGCTTGGAGAACTGGAGATCCTGGTTTAATTTTTATTGATAAAATTAATAGTAGTACTGCTAATCCTGTACCATCAATTGGTGCAATTGAAGCTACTAATCCATGTGTAACAGGAAACACTTTGGTGTCTACAAACAGAGGATTAGTAAAAATTGAAAATCTTTACTTAGATAAAAGAAATACAAAAATTTTAACAGATAGTAGACTTTCAGATATTAAGTTTCAGATTCCTTCTAGGATTTTGCAGACAGGTAAAAAACAGGTTTACAAATTAACAACATTTGAGGGGTATGAATTAAGCCTTACAGGGAATCATAAAGTTTTAACTGAAAGAGGTTGGGTTGAAGCTTTAAAGTTGAGAGAAAATGACAAAATATTTATTTCTAATAGGAAGGGTAGTTTTGGTGTTGAAGGATCTCTGGATGAAGGACAAATTATTGGATGGTTGGTTGGTGACGGAACAATGAAAAGGACTCAAGCGATTCTATCCTTTTTTGGTTACGAAAAACAGGAATTGGCACCAAAGTTTGCTCAAATGGTGGAACATTTAGTTGATGGAAAACAAATGTTAGCTAGGAATTATTCTGTTTCAGTAATTAATATTAATGACAGGGATGAAGCAAGAGTTCAATCTACAAGGTTAGCTAGATATATGAATGAAATTGGTATAGATAAAGATTCAAAATTAAAAGTTCCAGAAACAGTTTTGTTAGGAAACGAGGAGATGCAAAAAGGATTTTTGCAAGCATTATTTACCGCAGATGGTCATGTTGGTGGGAATGCAGAAAAAAGTGTCAGTGTGAGATTAACATCTATTTCAGATTCATTATTAAAAGATGTACAGAGAATCCTTCTAAATTTTGGGATTGTAAGTAAAATTTACACAGAAAGAAGAAAAGAACAAAAAAGATTTTTACCAAATGGTCGTGGGGGATCTAAGGAATATTTGTGTAAATCATATAGTGACTTAGTAATTTCAAAATCATCTTTAAAAGTTTTTAAAGATAATATTGGTTTCTTGTCTGAATGTAAAAATATAAAACTTGTTACATTGTTAAATGAATACAAAGAAGGGCCTTATAAAGAAAATTTTATTGCTAGATTTAAAAAATTAATAAAAGAAGGCGTTGAAATGGTCTATGATTTAACTGAGCCATCTACGTCATCCTTTATAGCTAATGGTTTAGTTGTTCATAATTGTGGAGAACAGCCGTTATATCCATTTGATGCCTGTAATTTAGGGAGCATATTTCTAACATATTTTATTAAAGATGGAGAAATTGATTGGGATGAACTAAAAAAAGTTACTAGAACCTCAGTTAGATTTTTGGATAATGTAATTGAAGTTAATCCATATCCATTAGAGCAGATTAGAAAAACAGTCTTTGCAATAAGAAGAATTGGTTTAGGTATTGGAGGTTGGGCTGATATGCTTTTGGAACTTGGGATTCCATATGATTCAGAAGAAGCAATAACCCTAGCTGAAAAAATAATGAAGACTATTCAAGACGAAGCAGTTGAAGAAAATGAAAAATTAGCCAAAATTAGAGGAGCATTCCCACTTTTTAAGAGTTCAATCTATAAAAATGGAAAACCTAGAAGAAACTCAACCGTTACAACCATTGCCCCAACTGGAACAATATCGATAATTGCAGGAGCATCATCAGGAATTGAACCACTTTTTGCAATTGCTTATCAACATATTGTTAAAGATAAACATTTAGATAGAAAGATGACATTTGTAAATCCTAAATTTGAAGAAGTTTCACGAAAAGAAGGTTTTTGGAGTAAAGAACTAATGGACAAAGTGGGAGAATTAGGAGTTATTCGTGGTATTAATGAAGTACCTCAAAAGATAAAAGATATTTTTGGTACAGCTCATGAGATTAATCCTGAATGGCATATAAAAACACAAGCAATTTTCCAAAAATATACAGAAAATGCTGTTAGTAAGACAATTAATTTAAAAAGTGATGCAACTGTTGATGATGTTAAAAAAGTATATCTTGACGCATGGAATGCAGAATGTAAGGGAATAACAGTTTTTAGAGATGGATGTAAAGATACTCAAGTTTTAAACCTTGGTATCAATAGTCAAAAGAAAGAAATTGAAAAAGAAGAAGAAAAATCTGAAGAGCCTTTAAGACATAGGCCATATGTTGTTAGAGGTTCAACATATAGGTTGTCAACTCCTGTTGGTACTGCTTTTATAACCATAAATGAAGATGAAGAAGGTCAACCCTTAGAAGTATTTATTAATGTAGGAAAAGCTGGTTCAGATGTTGCAGCAATGGCAGAAGCCTTGGGTAGAACAATTTCAACAACCTTAAAATTTAGAGGAAATATATCAGCTAAAGAAAAGGCAAGAGAAATTGCAGAACAGTTAGCGGGGATTGGCGGGAGAAGATCAATCGGTTTTGGACCTACTAAAATAAGGTCTCTTCCCGATGCTATAGCAGGAGCAATTTCAGTTCATTATAACTTTGGTATTAATGGATATCATAATAGTCCAAATATTTTTGGAGGAAATCAATCAAATGGAAATATTGTAAGTGAAGTAATTGCATCAGCACCACATGTTGAAGAAAAACAACAAGAGAGCCTCTTTTTGCAAGCATCTAAAGAAAAAGTGGGAGATATATGTCCATCTTGTGGAGCTTCTGCCTTAGTATTTGAAGAAGGTTGTAGTAAGTGTCATGCGTGTGGTCATTCTGAATGTTAAATGTTAAAATATTTTGATATTCATGTCAGTTTATACACGAACAGGGGATAAAGGGAAAACAGGAACTTTTAATGGAAAAAGAATTTCCAAATCTTCAACATTGATTAATACAATTGGTAGTTTAGATGAATTAAATTCATATTTAGGCATTATTGGGGGATTAACCGAAATTCAAAAAAATATATTTACAATAAATTCAATTTTATCAGGAGCAAAACTTACTTTTCCAAAAACTGAAACTTTAAAGTTAGAAGAAGAAATTGATGCTATGGAGAAAAAACTTCCAGTTTTAGCTAGTTTTATAATCTATGGAGGAACTTCAAAAGCATCCCAAATTTATTTTGCAAGAAGCCTTTGCCGTCGTGCAGAAAGATCATTGGTTAAGTTAGAAATTATGGACCAAAAATTAATAGTATTAGCTTATATAAATAGACTCTCAGATTATTTATTTACTTTAGCTCGTTTTACTAATTTTAGGAAAAAAGTTAAGGAAGGTACTTGGAAATAATGCTACAATTAAAAGCATGGGACTACTGCCTGAAAGAGAACCAATTAAAAAAAGTTATGAGAATCCTGACGAGGCTTCTCCTTTAAATATTGAAAGAAAAGAAGTTGTTTCTCCAGTTCTGACTCATTTTAAAGCTCAAGTTAAAAATGATAAAGGACAAAACTTGATCGAGACTCCTGAAGGAAGAAAGATGGAAATAAAGATTCCTGAAGATAGTAAAGAATCTTTGGAAGGAAAAATTAAAGGATCAAAAGATGAATCTTCAGCTTGGTCAGCCGGATATTGGTTAAGAATAATAAAAAAAGCTATATACTTTGGATGGAAGGTGGTGTTTGATAAATGATTGTTCCTGATTTAAATTCAATAATTTTATTTTTAATTTTAATTATCTTTTTGGTGTTTTTGATTGCCACTGTTAGTTATGTAGTCTTTGTTATTTTTAGGTTTAGAGGAAGGGAGGAAAAATCAGTTGATTCAGTATATTTACAAGTTTCAGTTCCACGACTAAACGAAACAAAGACTGATGCCATGGAACAACTCTTTTCATCTCTTTATTCGATGAAAAAAGGAGGTTGGAAACAAAAATTTTCAGTGCAACCATCCATTTCTTTTGAGATTATTGCCAAAGAAGAAGATATTAAATTTTATGTTTGGACACCTACAGAATATAAAGATTTGGTTGAAAAACAAATTCATGGTGCATATTCTGATGCTGAGATTATGGAGGTTCCTGAAGTTAATATCTTTGAAACTGATGGTAAAGTTTCCTATAAATCTTTACAGTTATCAAAAGCAAATTATTATCCATTAAAGACTTTTAAAGATTTACCAACTGATATTTTAGCCTCACTTACATCATCTCTTGCTAAATTAACAGAAGGTGAGGGGGCTGCAATTCAGATATTAATTTCACCGGCAGAATCTGAATGGCAAAAATCAGGTAGTAAATATATATCAGATACTAAAAAACAGGAAAGCAGTTCAGAAAGTGCCAAATATGCAGTTTCTGGTAAAGCCTTGGAAGCAATTGAAAATAAAGTAAGCAAAATAGGTTTTTTAACTTCGATTAGAATTGTTGTTACCTCAAAAACTAAAGAAATTGCCAAGATGAATCTTGATAATATTGTTTCTTCCTTAGGTCAAACATCTGGAGAATTTAATAATTTAGGCAGTAGAAAAATATACAATAAAGGTGGCTTCATGCAAGATTTCCTTTATAGGTACCAACCAATGTTTAATGTGTTTAAAAATCATATTTCAATTTTAAATTCTGAAGAGTTGGCAACCATTTTTCATTTTCCAAATAGACAAATTACAACACCACATATCCATTGGTTACACTCAAAAACTGCTCCAGCTCCAGCAGAGATTCCTGAAGAAGGAATTTATTTGGGTAAAAGTATTTATAGGGGAATGACAAGAAAGATTGCGATTGGGGATGAAGATAGAAGGCGCCATGTTTATATTATTGGAGCGACAGGTGTTGGAAAAACAGAATTAATGAAAGGTATGATTATGCAGGATATAAATGCAGGACGTGGAGTTTGTTTTATGGATCCACATGGAGATGCTGTTGAAGATATCTTAAAACTTATTCCACCAGAACGTGCTGAAGATGTTATTTATTTTAGACCATCAGATACAGAAAGACCAATGGGGTTAAATTTGATGGAAGCAAATACTGAGGATGAAAAACATTTTGTAGCCTCATCAATTATTAATATGATGTATAAACTTTTTGATCCTTATAAAACTGGAATTGTAGGACCCCGTTTTGAACATGCAGTTAGAAATGCAATGCTTACTATCATGTGTGAAAAGGGTGCTACCTTTGTTGAACTAATGAGAGCCCTAACTGATGCAAGGTATGTCCAAGAATTACTTCCTAAGGTCACAGACCCAATTATTAGACGCTACTGGACAGACCAGATAGCTCAGACTTCTGATTTTCATAAATCGGAAGTATTAGATTACATAACTTCCAAGTTTGGAAGATTTGTTACTAATAAAATGATCAGAAACATTATTGGTCAATCTGAATCTTCATTTTCGTTTAGAGATGTTATGGATAATGGAAAGATACTTCTTATTAACCTTGCAAAAGGAGAATTGGGAGAAGAAAATTCTAATTTTTTAGGTTTAATATTAGTTCCTAGAATATTAATGGCAGCCATGAGTAGAAGTGATACTCCAGAAGAAAATAGACGTGATTTCTATTTTTATGCTGATGAGTTTCAAAACTTTGCAACACCTGATTTTGCAGTAATTTTGTCTGAGGCTAGAAAATATAGATTAAATCTAACTGTTGCCAATCAGTTTATAGGCCAAATTGAAGAAGAAGTCAAAAATGCAGTCTTTGGAAATGTGGGTACAAAAGTTTCATTTAGAGTAGGCGTTACTGATGCTAATTATTTACAACATGAATTTACTCCAACTTTTGGTGAAGATGATTTATTAAATGTAGAAAGATATCATGCATATGTTAAAACAATTGTTCATAATCAGCCTCAAACTCCATTTTCAATTGATACAACAGTAGATAGAGCTAAAATTAAAGATATGGAAAATCCCAGAACTGCTGAAATAATTAAAGAAATGAGTAGATTAAAATATGGAAGAGATGCAAGACTTGTAGAAGCGGAAATCACTAGACGTGCAAAACTTTAAATGATATCCTTCAATAGTTTATATGAATAAACCAAACTCGATTACAAATAAAATTGGAATTATCGGTTGGGGATTTGTGGGGGAGGCAACTGGAGTGGGTTTTTCGAAAAATAAACAAAATAAAATTTTTTGGTTTGATAAATTTAAGGAAAGCCCAAACACTTTTGATGAAGTGATAGAAAATTCTGAATATATTTTTATTTGTGTTCCAACCCCAATGTTTAGAGATTATTCTGGGATGGATATATCAATTGTTAAGGGAGTGGTTGAAACAATTGCTAGTAAAGTTATAAATACTTCAAAAGTAATAATTATCAAATCAACTGTTCTTCCTGGAACAACCTTTGAATTTGCCAAAAAATATCCAAATGTAAATTTTGCCATGAATCCCGAGTTTTTAACTCAAAATAAAGCAAAGGAAGATTTTTTAAATCCTGCTAGAACTGTTGTTGGTGTTACCAAAAAAGAAGTTGGAGAAAGAATTAAAAAACTTTATTCAAGTATACTTCCAAAAGATCAGCCATATTTTATTACTGATTTAGTTTCAGCAGAACTTATTAAATATATGAGTAATGTAACTTTAGCTTCAAAGGTGCTGCTTGCAAATGAATTCTATGAACTTGCAAATAAAATTGGTGCAAATTATGAGGAAGTTTATAAAGCAGTAGAAGCGGATCCTAGAATTGGTAAACATTTAAGGGTTCCAGGTCCAGACGGAGATTTAGGATTTGGGGGAGCTTGTTTTCCAAAAGATACTTTAGGACTTTTATCTTTTGCAAAAAATAATAAAGTTGATATGAGTGCCCTTGACGCTATTTGGAAGAAAAACTTAAAAATTAGAAAAGTNNAATTAAGACTTCAGGGTAAAAGTTATAGTGAAATAAAGCAAATTGTGAATGTATCTAAAAGTTCATTAAGTTTATGGCTTAGAAATGTTCAACTTACAGAAAAACAAATCTCTGGATTAAAAGAGAAAAAAATAAGATCGGTTGAAAGATTTATTAAATCAATGAAAATAAAAAGACAGATTCGATTGGAAACATACTTAAATAATCAAAAACACAAATGGTTACCGCTTTCTGAAAGAGAAGAATTTATTGCTGGACTTTTTCTTTATTCAGGAGAGGGAAATAAAGTAAGTTCAAATAGTATTTCGATATCAAATACTGACCCATCTGTTATTAAATTTTCGTACTATTGGATGCAAAATTGTTTACTAATTCCGAGAGAAAAAATATTTTTAAAATTACATCTATATGATGACATGAATATTGAGGAAGAAACAAATTTTTGGTCCAAAGAAATAGGAATAGATAAAAAACAATTTAAGCGACCATACATAAAAAAATCTTCAAGAATTGATATCGATCAAAAGGGATATGGTCATGGAACTTGTGGAGTTTGGGCATTCAAAACAGAGATAAAAGAAAATATACTTATGGCTCTAATGGCAATTTTAAATCATTATGCTTCTAAAATGACTCGACTTTGATATAATCATTAAATTGGCTCGGTAACTCAGTGGTCAGAGTGCCAACCTTATAAGTTGGAAGTCGATGGTCCGATCCCATCCCGAGCCACTAAATTATTATTAACCAATGGATAAAAATACAAAACTTCTAGAATTAATAAAGAAAAGAGATGACTATAAAGAGAAACTTACTCAGATGTATAAATATTTTCATGGAGTAAAACACGAAAGCGCTCATTCTGAACTACAATACTCTGAAATTAAAGTATATGAGGACATGTTAAATTCTGTTGTGGAAGAGATAAATAATTTATAAATTAATTTTTATCGGGATTTGAGAAATTGTTGATTGCTTTTATAATTGCATTAAATGCATTTTGATGATCTGTCCATTCATCAAATGACATTGGGCCAGTACATTCTGTGAGAGGGGGGCGATTCTCGAAATTGTCTAGATATTCTTGATAATCAACACGAGATTGTATTAGTGCATTAAAATCTGGTAAATCACTTTTTTCTCCTTGATTTTGTAATATATCTTTTCTCACTATGGTTATAGCTCAATTAAAGACTGTTTTTTACTTGATTCTGTAGTTCCTGCAAGTTCAATATATCTTTCTGTGGTTGAAAGTCTTTTATGTCCTGCAACTTGTGAGATTAATACAAGATCAACTCCATTTTTAATGTTTTCTACAATAAATGTGGTTCTTAAATCGTTTACAGAATATTTTGGAAGTTCTGCTTTTTGAATAAATCTGTCAACTGATGCTCTTATATTTCTAACTGCAAGTGGTTTTCCGGTCTTACTGATAAAAATATATTCGGAAACCACTTTTGGTCTTTCAATCATATACTTTTCAATTGCTTCTTTTGCTGGTTTATTTAAAGGAATTGTTCTTTCAGGTTGTGTTGCATAGCCCTCAATCTTTATAGTTTCTTCATTAATATCAGCAGTTTTAATATTAGCTACTTCTGAAATTCTTAAACCAGTTTGAAGTATTAATTCAATCATTGCAGATATTCTAGGATCATTTCTTACAGCATCTCTTAAAGCTCTATACTCTAAAGGAGTTAAAAACTTAGGCATTGAAGCCTCCACCTTAGGATGAGATACACTTTTAGATAAATCAGTTGAAAGATAGTTTTGTTCTACCATCCATCTAAAGAATGTTTTAACAGCATTTAATTTTCTAGAAACTGATTTTGGTGTATATTTTTCAGAAAGTAGGGTATCTCTAAATGAATCTAAATTAGAAAGTTTAACTTGGTCTGGAGTTGCAATACTACCTTTAGTCAAAAATTCCACTAATTGCTCAAGATCAGATCTATACGCTAAAATCGTGGCTGGAGACCTACCTTTTTCAGCCAAACTTGCCATGAATTTTGGCAATAAACTTTTAATTGTATCCTGTGTCATAATATAAATACCTTAGGCTTGGGGCAAAACTTTCAAGTCTAAGTCATAATTATACAGTGAATAAAAAATTAGTCAACATTATAGGTTTCCTAGTTTTATTAATACTTTCAGTTGTTTTAGTCTCATCTTTTTTCAAAAGTATCAAAAGAATTAGAGAAGGTGACGCAATAATTGAAAAAACAAAGGTAAAACTTGAAAAATTAAATGAAGAAAATAAAAAACTAGAAGAACAACTTAAAATTACTCAAAGTGAAGAATTTGTAGAAAAACAACTTCGAAATAAACTAGGTCTTGCTAAAGAAGGGGAGATTGTCCTAGTCTTACCAGACAATGAAACATTAAAAAAATTAGCTCCAGTAATCCCAGATGAAGAAGAAGTAACATTAAAACCTAATTGGAAGAAATGGATTGATCTATTTAAATGACTCCCTTGTTGCGGAGCTGGGAGTTGAACCCAGCCTGCGAGATTATG